>CAZCIV010000021.1:0-14219 GCA_964498595.1 uncultured Flavobacterium sp. | reverse complement strand
TTTTACTTCTTTTACTTTTGGATTGGTAACTTTTATAATTTGCTTGAACTGAGCCTTTTTTACAAAATAATATTCGTCTACTTCGAAAATATCGTTATATACTTTTTTGTATGGACTTTCTTTGGTTTTTCCAACTAAATCGAAGTTTCCTTTTGCATTTTTGTAATCAAAAACCGTAGGAAGTGGTCCATTTTCTGGTGTAAATTGCGAATACATGTGCCACTCGTTTTCGATAGTAGCATCCATAACCAATTCAAATTCGGTAGCCGATTTTTGAACTACTTTGGTTTTCCATTGTACCGGATTTAAAATTTGTGCATTTCCAAAAAATCCTATAATTAAGGTAATTAAGGCAAAATATTTTCTCATTCTTCTAATACGATTTTTATACTGTTTTGTGTTGTTTCATTACTTGTAAATCGGTTATCAACTCTTTTTCCTATGACCCAAACAATTTGTTCTTCCGAACATAATAACCACTGATTTTTTTTATCTAAAAGCGAATACTTCTCATCTTTGAAATATTTACTCAATTTCTTTTTTCCATTCATTCCTGATGGATAAAAATAATCTCCTTCTTGCCATTTTCGAATCGTTAATGGAAATTTGATCTTATTTTCATCTACAAATATACAATTGGAAACTGTTTCAAAAATGTTAACTGCTTTAGAAAACCTAAGTTTTAAGGGAATATTAACTTTATTATCTAACGATTCGATGATAAAAACTTCCAAATTATTTGATGTTTTTATCTCGGAAAGGATTAATTTCTCTCGATCTTTCAATAAAACATAAGTCTCTGAAAAAATTTGCTTTCCGGATTGTGCGTCAACCAAATCATAAATATCATTCCAAGCCGAAAATCCGTATGTTTTCAACCATTGGAACAAATACGCCTTATAATTTTTGAATTGAAGCAACGTTTTTAAACTAATCTCCAATCTATTTTCTTTCTCCTGAACCACTTTTTCATAAACCAATATAGAAGCGTCATCGACCAATGATTCAGCTTGTTGCAGATGATTTAAAGTGTTTTGAAACGAATCTAAAAATCCGATATTCAATTCTTTTAAAACGGGAACAATATCGTGACGTAGTTTATTTCGGAAATACTTGTCTGAAGTATTACTCGAATCTTCTCGCCATTGAATTTTATTTTCTAGCGCATAATTTTCAATTTCCTCTCGTGAAAAAGACAACAACGGACGAATAATATTTCCATTTTGAGCTGGAATTCCCGTTAAACCTTCTAAACCAGTTCCTCTTGTAAAATTGATTAAAAACGTTTCTACATTGTCATCCAAATGATGTGCCGTCAAAACATAATCAAAACCAAGTGAAATAATTTCTTGAAACCAATCGTAACGCAACTTTCGAGCGGCTAATTGAATGGAAAGTTTGTTTTCTTTAGCAAATTCGAGTGTGTCAAACTTCTCGATAAAATATGGAATATACCTATCTTGACAAATTTCCTTTACTAACATTTCATCTCCATCGCTCTCTATTTCACGTAATTGAAAATTACAATGAACCACACAAATATCAAACCTCAACTTATAAAACAAATCCAACAAAACCATACTATCAATGCCACCACTAACTGCTAAGAGCAATTTCTTGTCTTTCAGTTGGGGAAAACTTTGTTCTATATGATGTTGGAATTTTGTTAGCATAAACAAAAGTAATTAGTAAAAAGGGAATAGGGATTAGTTTTCTGACAATTTATTTATTAGCGAATTTAGCATTTTTTCAATTTCAATAGACAATTCATTGATTTCTTTACAATCTTCTTTGGAAATATAATTTAGATTAATTGCAATTTCTATTTGGGTTTGACATTCAAATAAAGAACCTCTCGCAATTTGTAAAAATCTTGAATAATCTTTTTTGTAATTTCTTCCATAACCTTCAGCTATATTTGAAGGAATAGCGACTGAACTTCTTCTAATTTGTGAAATTAATCCAAACTTTTCACTTTCAGGAATTTTTGATGTTAGAGAATAAACCAATGTAACCCAACTCATCGATTTTTGCCAAACTATTAAATCTCTATAACTTTTCATATTTATTGCTTTTACTTTTCCCTAATCCCTTATTACTTTTCCCTAGCAAAACCTCAAACATCGCTTTTGCTTTCAACAAACATTCTTCATATTCATTTTCAGGAATAGCTTGTGAAGTTACAGCACTTCCTACAGAAAAAGATAAATACTGATTTTGGGAATTGTACAAAATACTTCGAATTACCACATTAAAATCAAAATCGCCAGTTGGAGTAAAATAACCCACTGCTCCACTGTATAAACCGCGTTTGGTTTCTTCTAATTCTTCAATGATTTGCATAGCCGAAATCTTTGGTGCACCCGTCATGCTTCCCATAGGGAAAGTGGTTCTTAGAATTTCTATAGGTGAAGTGGTATTTTCTACTTCCGAAACAATAGTCGAAATCATTTGATGGACCTGCTTAAACGTGTAAATCTGACACAACTCTTCCACTTGAACACTTCCTTTTGTTGCGGTGTGCGATAAATCGTTACGAACTAAATCTACAATCATGATGTTTTCAGAACGTTCTTTTTCGTTTTGAGCTAAATCGGATTTTAATTGTTCGTCTTGTTCTAAATCGAAACTTCTTCTGGCTGTTCCTTTTATAGGTTGGGAAATGACTTTATTTCCTTCTTTTCGCAAATAACGTTCTGGTGAAGCGGAAAGCAAATACTGAAAATTATTTTTGAAATACACTGCAAAAGGTGGTTCCGAAATCGCATTTAGTTTTTGATAGATTTCCAAAGGTTCGATTTGAGCATTTTCAGCATAGAATTCCATGCAGAAATTCGCTTCATATATGTCGCCACGATGAATGTGTTCGAGCATTTTTGAAACTTTGGAGAGGTAGTTTTCTTTTGGGATGCGTTGCTTTATGGTAATCGGTGATGGGTAATGGGTAATGGGTGCGATAGATAATATTTCTTCGAAATCAGTTTCTATTTCGTCATCACACATTCGTAAATATTGGATTTCGACTTGATTTTCTTTAATTAGAAACAACTTTTTAGGTTGAAAGAAAAATAAATCAGGAAAATCTAAACCATCGAAATTGTTGGATTGTAAATCTTCGGTATCGTTTTTTAAATCGTAGGACAAATAACCAAACAACCAATCTTTCGTTTGACTTTGGTACTGATACAAATCTTGAAACGCATTTTCGTAATCGGTTTTAATCGAAGTAAAAGCATCCACTGCCAAAACCGCATCGTAACTCGAATACTTTTGATGATACTGATTCGAATCTAAAAAAACGACTTCTCTGTGTTGGTTCGCCCAATACAAAAGTTGGTTTTTAAAGTCGGAAAAATGCGAAATATCTTTTGTAATTACTGTTCTCAAATTGGAAAATTTACTTCGTAAAAGTACAACAAAAAAATAGTTGTTGAAAAATGGTTCAAATGTTAAAATTTGGCACGGTTTTTATTCTTGCCTCTACAACTAACCCATTAAAAATTCATTTGTATTGATTCTAAAACTACACGTATTAAAAACAATTAATCAATAACTTAAAAATGAATTTTTATGAACAAAAACACCAAAATCGTACTGACTTTGCTTGCACTTGGCATTGTCTTATCTTGTAAAGAATCAGGTTCAAAAGAAAACGCCACTTACATGGAAGAAGTTACAACTGATAGCACAAGTGTTATTTCTTCTTCCTCAGCTGTTGTTGACAAAAGCAGCAATCGAAAATTTGTACGAACGGCAGATGTAAAATTTAAAGTCAAGAATGTTGCCAAATCAACTTATGCTATTGAAGATGCAACTACGAAATTTGGAGGATTTGTAACGTACACCAACCTACAAAGCAATATTCATAACGAAGACCGAACCAAAGTGAGTCAGGATAGCACTTTAGTAACAACCAAATATAAAGTAGACAATAACATCACGATTCGTGTTCCGAATACTAAAATGGATACGGTGATTAAAACCATTGCGAAACAAATTCATTTTTTAGATTATCGCATCATTAAAGCGGATGATGTTTCCTTACAAATGTTATCCAATGAATTAGCGCAAAAAAGAAGTAATTCATCTGAAAAACGTTTGGCAAATGCAATTGATTCGAAAGGAAAGAAATTAAATCAAGTTGTAAAAGCCGAAGAAACTTTAGATGCTAAAAAAGAGCAAAATGACGCTTCAAAATTGCAGAATTTATCGTTACAAGACCAAGTAAATTTTAGTACTTTAACGCTAAACATTTACCAAGACGAAAGCATCAAACAGGAAATGGTGGCTAATGAAAAAAGCATCAACGCTTACCGACCAAATATTGGCTTACAAATTTGGGACAGTGTAAAAACGGGTTGGTTTATGCTGGAAAATATTATTTCTTTTGTTGTAGTGCTTTGGCCATTTGCTTTGATTGGGTTTTTAGGATTTTTAGGATATAAAAAGTTTTTGAAAAAGTAAGAAATAAACCATTGGGAAACTGATGGTTTTTTGTTTACATAATTTACTATCTTTGAAATAACTAACCAAAAAACTACTTCAATTATGAAAATTGCAACTATTATTGTTCGTGTACTTTTAGGAGCTATGATGCTTTTTGCTTCTATTTCTTATTTTTTCAACCTTATGGGAGAACAACCTGAACCAACTGGAGATTTGGCTACATTAATGGCTGGTTTTATGGCTTCAAAATACATTTTTCCTTTAGCAAAAGCTATTGAATTAGTAGCAGGATTAATGTTAGTAAGCGGTAAATTTGTACGACTAGGAACTATCATTTTGTTACCTATAAGTATCAATATTTTTCTAATTCACGTAGTGGTAACAGGTACCGATATTCCAATGGCAGCGGCAATTTTATTTGCTAATGTGTTTTTAATTTATGCTAATTGGGATGGTTTTAAAGAAATTGTAAAGCCGTAAATTTAAAATTATTGAACTGAATTTTATCTGACATGTACACCCGAAATTGGGTTGCTAAGTAAATTTTGTCATACGTATAAACGAGTTATGTGCAAGCTTTCCTCACCTCTCATCCTAAAACAAATTGACTAAAATTAAACAAATTTATGACTATATTTGTAAAAATTAGAAAAACTAAATGAATCGAATACAGATTTATAATATTGGACCGATAAAATCAGTAGATGTTGAATTAAATAAAATTAACATCTTAATGGGACCACAAAGTAGTGGTAAAAGTACTATTGCAAAAATTATTAGCTTTTGTCAATGGGCTGAAAAACGATTTTTACTCGATGGTGAATTTGAATACGATGTTTACGAACAATTATTGGAGTTTCATCGACTTAGCGAGAATTATTTTACTGAGAGTTCATTGTTTTCATACGAAACTGACTTCGTCAAAATTTCATATAAAGGGAAAAAACTAAAAAAGAGTTTCCGAAAAAAAAGAACCTCAAAAATTTACAAAAAATCAAAAAATATCTACATACCCTCAGAAAGAAATTTTGTTTCTGTAATTCCTAATTTATCGAAATACAAGGAAACAAATGACAACATAATGAGTTTTGTTTATGACTGGTTTACATCGAAAAGAGTTTTCGAACACAACAATTCTTTAGATATATTAAATTTGGGTATTAAATTTTATAATCATCCAGAAAGTGATAACGAAATATTAATACTTGATAATAAAAAGGAAATATTGTTAAGGGAAGGTTCAAGTGGTTTACAATCAGTGATTCCTTTAATTGTGAATATTGAATATTTAACTAATTACATCTTTAACAAAAATATTTCTAATTCAGTTGATGAAAAAGATTCATTAAACAAATTTCTTGCAAATAACATTTCTAAACTAATCGATATAGAAAAATATTCAGCAAAAATTTTAAATGACGCAGAAAATTTCAAACTTGATGAAAGCGATATCCGAAAGCTTTTGAATTCTTATCAAAGAGTTCAAGGTCTTGAATCATATTTCAGTACAAACTTTATAATCGAAGAACCTGAACAAAACCTATTCCCGTCTACTCAACGTTATTTGATAAACTATTTATTTAACAAAATGAATGATTCGCGTGACCATAACCTAATCCTAACAACCCATAGTCCATACATATTATATTCAATTAACAATTGCTTAATGGGATTCAATGTTAAGGATGAATTTGTAAAGGAAAATCCAAATCAAAGCGAAATCATAAACTCCAAGTCTTGGTTAAATCCGGATCTAGTTTCTATTTGGCAGGTAAATCATGGTGAATTAAAGTCAGTAAAAGATGAGAATACCAAAACAGTTACTAAACATTATTTCAATGAAATCACGAAAGAAATAATGGACGAATATTTTGAAATGCTAAGCTATTATGATCCAGAAGTTTAATCAAGCAATTCAAAAACAACGTAATGGAGTTGTTAGTTCCACTGAGATATTTATTGTTGATTTTAAAAAACATAATGGTGGAAATGTAGAAATACTGGACTCAACACCTCCAATCGAGCATATTATTCTGACTAATCCAAAGCCGGTTGAAATACAATATTTCGCCTTTGACGATAATGCATTAACTGTTGAAGGAGCAGAAGGTCAAGTACAGCATTGTGAATGTGTTCTTTTTCCAACTACTTGTAATGATAGCGATTGGATGTTGCTGGCTGAAACAAAATATTCAGATGACATTTCCATTGCTTTCAACCCTAAATATGGATATCCTAACAAAATGATAGACCAGATTATTAGTACAGTAAATTATTTAAGAGATAAAGAAATTTTTGATCAAAAGAAAAGAGTTAGTGCAATATTATCATTTCCTAAATTGGCATTAGATTTTAGTGAGACCTTTTATGCAATGAGTAATCAAACTGCTGAAGAAATTCTCCTGAATTACAATATATTAATTAGACCAACAAATAGTGGTAATATCATATCCGAAAAAAGAATAAAAATTTGACCCGATTGCGCGGATTTACAATCCGTGCCAGCAAAAAAAATCCCAAACTCAACTGAATTTGGGATTTTTAATATAATAACTTATCTTAATTACACGTGTAATGCTCTGTTATCTGTTGCTGCTAGTGCTGCTTCTTTGATAGCTTCTGCAAATGTTGGGTGTGCGTGAGACATTCTTGAAATATCTTCTGCGCTTGCTCTAAATTCCATAGCTGTTACTGCTTCTGCAATTAAATCAGCACATCTTGCTCCAATCATATGAACTCCTAAAACTTCATCTGTTTTTGCATCTGCTAAGATTTTTACAAATCCGTCAGTGTCTCCTCCTGCTCTAGCTCTTCCTAAAGCTTTGAATGGGAAACTTCCTGCTTTGTAAGCTACACCTTCTGCTTTTAATTGCTCTTCTGTTTTTCCAACAGCGGCAACTTCTGGCCAAGTGTACACTACACCAGGGATTAAATTATAATCGATATGAGGTTTTTGTCCTGCTAAGATTTCAGCAACCATTACACCTTCTTCTTCTGCTTTGTGTGCTAACATCGCTCCACGAACTACATCCCCAATTGCATAAACATTTGAAGCCGAAGTTTGTAGATGATCGTTTACTTCGA
Organism: uncultured Flavobacterium sp.; assembly: GCA_964498595.1. GTDB lineage: Bacteria > Bacteroidota > Bacteroidia > Flavobacteriales > Flavobacteriaceae > Flavobacterium. The sequence continues at coordinate 6,689 of CAZCIV010000021.1, read as the reverse complement.
TTTGACCTCTTTCTGTAACTTTTACTCCTGCTTTTTCTGCATTTAAACCATCTGTGTAAGGACGACGACCTACAGAAACTAATGAATAATCACCTTCTAATGTGATGATTTCTCCTTTAGCATTTTCTGCTTTTACCGTTACTACATCTCCAGCTCTTTCTACCGATTGCACTTTGTGAGACGTGTAGAATTTCATTCCTTGTTTTTTCAATACTTTAGTCAATTCTTTAGATAAAGCAGCGTCCATTCCTGGGATGATTCTATCCATGAACTCTACTACAGAAACTTGCGCTCCCAAACGTAAATACACTTGACCTAATTCGATTCCGATAACACCACCACCAATAATTACTAAGTGTTTTGGAACTTCTTTTAGTTTCAAAGCTTCAGTAGAAGTAATGATTCTTTCTTTATCTAATTTGATAAATGGTAAGCTAGATGGTTTAGAACCTGTAGCAATGATAATATTTTTAGATTCGATGATTTCCGAAGAACCATCTTCTTTAGTCACTTTTACAGAAGTAGCGCTTTCAAACGAACCTACTCCATTAAAAACTGTGATGTTGTTTTTATCCATTAAGAATTTAACACCACCCGAAGTTTGATCTACAACTGCTTGTTTACGAGCAATCATTTTCTCTAAATTCACTTTTACATCTCCCGAAACTTCAATTCCGTGATCAGCAAAGTGTTGTAACTCTTCATAATGATGAGAAGATGCTAATAATGCTTTCGATGGAATACATCCTACATTTAAACAAGTTCCTCCAAGAGTTGAATATTTTTCAATAATAGCTGTTTTAAAACCTAATTGGGCACAACGGATAGCTGAAACATATCCTCCAGGGCCAGAACCAATAATGGTTACATCAAATTGACTCATGATTGTATATAAAGTTTGTTGTTCGACTTAAATTCGGATACAAAAGTAACGCTTTTTGAATTAATTCTTTGTTACTTTTTTGGTAAATTATTACAGCTTAGTTTAAAGTAAAAGCAGTTGTATATTTTACCTCTCCAATCATAAAAGAACTATGCGTACTTCCGATATGCTGCAAACCGGTAAGTTTCGTAACCATGAACTCACGGTATTCTTCCATATCTTTTACATTTACTTTTAAAATGTAATCGTAATCACCACTCACGTGATAACATTCTGAAACTTCGGTTAATTTTACTACTTCACTTTCAAAAGTAGTTATGAAATCTTTTGTATGCTGATTTAATTTGATGTGACAAAAAACTACAAATGATTTATTAAGTTTTGTTCGGTCTAAAAGCGCTACATATTTGGTAATAACTCCTTCTCGTTCTAGTTTTTTAATACGTTCGTAAACAGCCGTTACGGAAAGATTTAGTAATAAGGAAAGCTCCTTAGTCGTCCTTTTAGTGTCTTCTTGCAGAAAACCTAAAAGTTTTTTGTCGATTGCGTCCATTGGTTAGTTGTGTTGTTTGTTTTTTAGTTGTCAGCAAATGTAACTAAAACGAATAAATAACCGAAATAAAAACTACAACTTTAACTAAATTTAGAATAAAAATCTAATTTTAATTTCAAGTATTGAATAATAATTTGCCGAATCATATTTTTGATTTAAAATAAACAACTAAACTTTAAAATTATGGAAAAATTTAATCCGGCAGATCGCATTCAAGACTTACAATATTTCGGTGAATTCGGAGGTGTAAATCCATCGATTTCAGATAGTTCAACCTACACATTTCTTTCAGCAAAAACCATGTTTGACACCTTTGAAGGTAATGCTGAAGGTTGTTATTTATATTCACGTCATTCATCACCAAGTAATTTATATTTAGACAAAGCACTAGCTGCTATGGAAGGAACAGAATCGGCTAATGTGGCAGCTTCTGGAATGGGCGCTATCACTCCTACTCTTTTGCAATTGTGTGGAAATGGCGACCATATTGTTTCAAGTAGAACAATTTACGGTGGAACGTATGCTTTCTTGAAAAATTTCGTTCCTAGAATGGGCATCAAAACTACTTTTGTTGACATTACAAAATTAGACATAGTTGAAGCGGCTATTACACCTAACACTAAAGTTTTATACTGCGAAACCGTTAGTAATCCTTTGTTAGAAGTAGCTGATATTGCTTCATTGGCTAAAATTGCTAAAAAACATAATATCAAATTAGTAGTTGACAATACTTTTTCTCCTTTATCAGTTGCTCCTGCAAAATTAGGTGCTGATATTGTTATCCATTCGTTAACAAAATACATCAACGGAAGTAGTGATACAGTTGGTGGTGTGGTTTGTGCGTCTCAAGAATTCATCAACAGTTTAAAAAATGTAAACGATGGAGCAAGCATGCTTTTAGGTCCAACAATGGATAGTTTGCGTTCGGCTTCTGTGATGAAAAACTTAAGAACGTTACACATCAGAATGAAACAACACAGCCACAACGCTATGTATTTGGCTAACAAATTTGAAGCAGACGGAATTAAAACGGTTTATCCAGGATTGGCAAGTCACCCAAGTCATGAAATATACAAAACCATGATTAATCCAGAATACGGTTTTGGAGGAATGATGACCATTGATGTGGGTACTTTAGACAAAGCGAATGCGTTGATGGAATTAATGCAAGAAAGAAACTTAGGTTATTTAGCAGTAAGTTTAGGATTCTACAAAACGTTATTCAGTGCCCCTGGAACTTCAACTTCATCAGAAATTCCATTAGAAGAGCAAGCAGAAATGGGCTTAACCGATGGTTTAATTCGTTTTTCAATTGGTTTAGATAACGATATCGAAAGAACGTATCAAATGATGAGACAATGTATGGTAGAATTAGGAGTTTTATAATTCTAGCAAAATAATTTCAATAGAATCCGATTTAGCAATGAATCGGATTTTTTTTGTAACAAATACGTAACTTTGAACTCTAATACACAATTAATTTACTAGTAATGAAAAAATATATTTTAAGTTTTCTATTGGTTGGAAGCTTTGCCGTTGCGCAAAATCTGACTATCGAAGAAACCGTTTTAGGACCAAGAAAATATGCTCCAACAACACAAACTGCCCAACAATGGCGTAAAGATTCCAAATCCATCACGTATTTAAGTACTGACTTTTCTTCTCTTGTTGAAAAAAGTGCCGCAAATGGTTGGACAGCTTCCACTTTAACAACAAAAGCTGAATTTGAAGCTGCTTTAAAATCAAAAATCTCAAATGACGAGTTTACCATTAGAACGTTTCCATTTTCAATTAATTGGAAAACTGTAAACACGTTTGAAACTGAAGTTGCAGGCAAGAAAAACAATTACAAAGTAACGTATGACGTTGTTTCAAAACAGATTACTTCAGTTATTAGTTATGCGGTTGAAGGAAGTCAGGCAAAATTTGCTTCTAATAACAATGTAGCTTGGTTACAAGAAAACAATATCCGAATTACAACTCCATCGGGACAAGTTATTGAAGTTACCAACGATGAAAACAAAGCAATAGTTAACGGTTCTGATTATGTACACCGCCAAGAATTTGGTATCGACAGAGGAATGTGGTGGAACGAAAAAGGAACGCAATTAGCTTACTATCGCAAAGATGAAACAATGGTAGCTAATTATCCGCTTACCAATTGGAATGAGCGCGAAGCAATCAACAAAGACATCAAATATCCAATGGCTGGAATGACTAGCGAGAATGTTACTTTGTTAATTTACGATGTAGCTTCAGGTAAAAAAGTAACAATTCAAACAGGTGAACCAAAAGAACAATATTTAACTATGGTATCTTGGGAACCAACTGGAAAACATATTTTTATTGGAATATTAAATCGTGAACAAAATCATCTGAAATTCAATAAATATGATGTAGCAACAGGTGCTTTTGTAAAAACATTATTTGAAGAAAAAGCTACTACTTGGGTAGAACCACAACATGCGTTAACTTTTGTTCCAAATAACCCAACTCAATTTATTTACCAAACCGATTTCTATGGTTTCAACCAAATGTATTTGTACAATACTGATGGGAAATTATTGAAAAATTTAGGTTTTAAAGATGTGGTTGTGAAAGATATGCTTGGTTTTGATGCTACCAACACCAAAATAAACTACATTGGAACAACCAATAATGGATTAGATCGTCAATTGTTTCAAGTGGATTTAAAATCAGGAAAAACCATTCAATTAACAACTATTTCTGGAACGCACACAGCTTCTGTTTCTTCAGATGGAACGATGATTTTAGACCAATACAGCAACTTAACTACTCCAAACGAAATTTCGATTTTAAACATCAAAAATAAAATGGCGAATACTACTTTAGTAAAAGCCGAAAATCCATTTACAGGAAAAATTGATTTACCTAAAATCGAATTCGTAACCTTAACTTCTCCTGATGGAAAAACACCATTAAACGGAAGATTAATTTACCCAAGCAACTTTGATGCTACTAAAAAATATCCAGTAATGGTTTATGTTTACGGAGGTTCTCATGCGCAGTTAGTTAACAATCGTTGGTTAGGTGGTGCTGGATTCTTCGATATTTATATGGCTCAAAAAGGATACGTAGTATTTACCTTAGATAATAGAGGAAGTGATTCTCGTGGAAAAAAATTCTGTGAGGTTACCCATAGAAATTTAGGCGTAAACGAAATGGCAGATCAAATGAAAGGAATTGAATTCTTGAAATCTAAATCATTTGTTGATGCTGAGAAAATTGGAGTTTTTGGATGGAGTTATGGTGGTTTTATGACCACTTCTTTAATGACAAATCATTCAGATGTATTTAAAGTTGGGGTTGCCGGTGGACCAGTTATCGATTGGAAATACTACGAAATCATGTATGGAGAACGTTATATGGATACTCCACAAGAAAATCCAGAAGGTTATGAAAAAACGTCTTTATTAAACAAAGCGAAAGATTTAAAAGGAAGATTATTGGTTATTCACGGTGCTCAAGACCCAGTAGTAGTTCAACAACACAGCATGAACTTTATTGAAGCTTGTATCAAAGCAGGAAAACAAGTAGATTATTTCTTATATCCAAATCACGAGCATAACGTAAGTGGAAGAGATCGAATTCATATGTATGCTAAAATTGCAGATTACTTTGATTTACACTTGAAAAAATAAACTTTAACAAAATAAAAAACAAATCCGTTGAATTTTCAGCGGATTTCTTTTTTAGGAAGTTTTCAAAATAAAAAGCATTTTTCTATCTTGCAAGCTCAAACAAAACTAAATGGATACTAAAATCATAAAAAACAGAGAGTTAAAACTTTGGGAAGCCTTAATTCCCGTTTTCGCTCTAATTGGAATGCTTGCTTACAATGTACTTTTTGCTTATAACGGACCCGATGATAATGCTTTAGGTGGAAGTAATCAGTTTATTCTTTTACTTGGTGGTGCTGTTGCGGCTATTATGGGATATTTTACAAAAGTTCCTTTCCATAAAATGTTAGATGAAGTAGCTAATAACATCAAATCCACTGCAGGAGCTATCTTAATTTTATTAATGGTAGGTGCTTTAGCAGGAACTTGGATGGTAAGTGGTATCATTCCTTCCATGATTTATTATGGTTTACAAATTTTGAGTCCGGCTGTGTTCTTACCAGCTACTTTGATTATTTGTTCGGTAATTTCTATTGCAACTGGTAGTTCTTGGACAACATCTGCTACTGTAGGTATTGCCTTGATAGGTATTGGAGGTGCTTTAGGGTTTGATTTAGGAATGGTGGCTGGTGCCGTAGTTTCCGGAGCTTATTTTGGAGATAAATTATCGCCAATGTCTGACACAACAAACTTAGCACCTGCTATGGCGGGAACTGATTTGTTTACGCATATTAAATACATGACATTAACTACAATTCCTACTTACATTATCACTTTATTGTTATTCATTATTTTAGGGCTTTCAGTAGAAGTAACAGGTGAAGCTAATACCGATGATTTATTAAATTCAATAACAACAAGTTTTAACGTAACGCCTTGGTTATTTTTAGTTCCAATTATTGTTATTGGATTAATCGTAAAAAAAACAGAACCTTTGGTTGCACTATTAGTTGGAACTTTATTAGCTGGAATTTTTGCAATTATATTTCAACCTGAAGTTGTGAACGGAATAACAGGTGTCGATAGCATGACTTTTAAATCAGCTTATAAAGGAGTCATGGAAGCTATTACATCAAAAGTAGTAGTGCCAACAGAAAATAAAACCCTTACTGATTTATTTACTTCTGGTGGAATGGCAAAAATGTTACCTACTATTTGGTTAATTTTATGTGCGATGGTTTTCGGGGGAATTATGGATGCCATTGGAGCCTTATCCAGAATTAGTGAATCGTTATTAAAATTAGCACATTCTACTTTTGGTTTATTCGCTTCAACTGTTGGAAGTTGTTTAGCATTAAACATCACGGCTTCTGACCAATATTTAGCGATTGTTGTTCCTGGAAAAATGTTTGCAAAAGCCTATAAAGATAAAGGGTTAGCACCTGAAAATTTGAGTAGAACATTAGAAGATACCGGAACTGTAACGTCGGTTTTAGTACCTTGGAATACTTGTGGTGCTTATCAAGCGGGAACTCTTGGTGTATCAACTCTTGATTATTTGCCTTACGCTTTTTTTAATATTCTTAGTCCGTTCATGACATTAATTTTTGCGGCATTTAATATTAAAATCAGACAATTGATTAATACTATTAAAGGATAGCTTTTCTATAAT
>CAZCIV010000020.1:0-17393 GCA_964498595.1 uncultured Flavobacterium sp. | reverse complement strand
TTTTTCTCTTTGTAGTATATACACTTATATTACGTTTTACAGCTATATGAAAAAAACAATATTATTTATAGTGATTTTTTTAAATTCGTTTGCTTTCAGTCAGCATACGGAAAATGTGATTATTGATTGGAATTCAAATATTCAATATAACATAGGTGAAAGTACTGTGAATATCCCTCAATTTGATTATCATTTCTTTGATTTTAATATTTCTTTAATGAAAATTCAATATAAAAAGATATTAAATATTGAAGATGAAATAGATGTTAATAGTTTGAACATTAGTAATGTTGTAATGAAAACAATTTCTGATTCTGAACTTTATGATTTAAAAAAGTCTGAAATCCCAAACAAACTTTATGGTTCACTTCAAGTTGTAAGGGCAAGAAATCAAAATAAAACTTTGCTCACTATTAGTCCTATTATTAAACAAGGCGAAGAATTTAAAAAAATCGTATCATTTTCATTTAGTTATAGAAATGCAACTTCAAATAGAGTAAATAATTCGGTTCAAACTATTTCTAATTCTGTTTTAACTTCGGGTAATTGGTACAGGTTTTACATTCAAAAATCTGGAATTTATAAAATTTCCAAGTCTTTTTTGCAAAGTTTAGGTTTTAACGTTAATGTAAATCCAAAAAACATTAAAATATTTGGAAATGGAGGGAGAATGTTACCTTTAGATAATTCAATTTATTTTCCTGATGATTTGGTTGAAAATGCTATACAATTTGTAGGTGAAGAAGATGGTGTTTTTGATAATAATGATTATATTTTATTTTATGCTGAAGGAGTAGATACATGGAATTCTGAAAGTTTAACTTCAGTTAATTTGTTTTCAGACAAGTCTTATTATTATGTAACAAGCGCAGGTGGTCAAGGGAAAAGAATTCAAAATGCAGTGGAACCCACAGGAGCTCCTGCACTTTCTTTTTCAAAATTTGACGATGTTTTATATTATGAAAAAGATTTGGTAAATATCGCTAAAGTTGGTAGAAGATGGTTTGGTGAGCAATTTAACATTACAAATGAGCAAGAATTTGATTTTACTATTCCTAATTTAGATACAAGTTTTCCTTTAAATTTTTACATCAATACCGCATCAAAATCATTTGGTAGTTCCTCGTTTAATTTTAAAATTAACAATCAAGATGTTGGGAGTTTGAATTTTCCTGAATTAATCGCTTTTAATGGAATTGAAGCATATGAGTCTGCGATATCAGGTAATTTTGTAGTTACATCAAATGATATAAATATAAAGCTAACTTATGATAACGGCGGCGTTCCAAATTCAAATGGTTATTTAGATTTTATTCGTATAAAATCAAAACGAAATCTTACGGGTTATGGAAAACAATTTACTTTTTTTAACAATGATGAATTGAGTAATATTGGAATAGGTGAATATGTAATAAGTAATGCAACATCAGTTTCTCAAGTTTGGGATGTGACTGATATTTATAATGCTGTTTCATATACGAATATTTCAGGTTCAAATTTTGCTTTTAAGGTCAATCTTGGAACACAAAGAAAATATATTGCCGTTGATTTGACTGATACCTATTCGCCATTAAAAGAAAGTAGTAGTCTTGTTCAAAATCAAAACTTAAAAGGGACTATTTTCAATAATAATCAGGGTGTTTTTCAAGATATAGATTATTTGATAATTACACCAAGATTTTTAGTGGCTCAAGCTGAGCGATTAGCGGATTTTCATAGAAATAATTCAGGATTAAGCGTTCGAGTTGTAGAATTGGAGAAGATTTATCAAGAGTTTTCTTCAGGTAAGCAAGATATTGCGGCAATACGTAATTTTATTAAATATGTCTATTGGAATGCATCAAGTTCTGACAAGAGGGTTAAATATGTTAATCTTTTTGGTGATGCTTCGTATGATTATAAAGACAGGATTTTTAATAATACTAATATTGTTCCTGTATTTCATGGCTTTAACCCTTTAGCTTCTGAAGTAAATAATGTGTCTAATATGTCTTTGTATTCTAGTTTTATGTCTGATGATTTTTATGGATTAATGGATACTGATGAAGGTCAGATGTTAGACGGAGTTGATGGAATAGATATTGCAGTTGGTAGAATGTTAGTTTCTAGCATAAGTCAGGCAAAAGAAATGGTGGATAAAGTAATTGAATATAATGATGAAAAGTCGTATGGAAGATGGAGAAATAATTATGTTATCTATTCTGATGATGCTGATAATGAAACAGATGTTACATTGCAATTTGGGTTAGATAATTTAGCCGATGTTCTTACTACTCAAAAACCTTTTGTTAATGTAAAAAAAATACACTCTGATTCCTATTCGCAACAAGTGGCGGCAGGAGGTGAGCGTTATCCGCAAGCAAAAAATGAATTCTTAAGTGCTTTAGAAAAAGGAGCTTTGGTTTTTAATTATTTCGGACATGGTAATGAAGAAGCATTAGCAAGAGAGCGTTTGTTTGAAAAAATAGATGCACAAAATTTATCAAATCGTTACAGATATCCTTTGTTTATTACAATAACCTGTGAGTTTACACGTTTTGATGATCCAAATCGATTTACTGGAGGGGAGTATATGTATTGGAATAAAAGCGGAGGGGCTATTGGATTAATTGCAACTACACGTCAAATTGGAGTTACAACAGGGTTTGTGATGAATAATTTATTTAGTGAAGATTTATACGCTTTTGAGTCAAGTGATTACCCTACAATAGCTGAGGCTTTACGTTTAACAAAATTAAATACAAGTTCAGACAATAGAAGAGTTGTTTTTTTTATTGGAGATCCAGCATTGAAATTGGCAATACCTAAATCAAAAGTAGTACTTACAAGTGTTAATGATGTGCCGGTAGGACAGCCTTTACCTGTGTTTCAAGCATTAAGTTTAATCAAAATATCAGGTGAGGTTAGAGATGAAAATGATTTGGTATTATCAAATTATAATGGTGATTTAGCAATTCAAATTTTTGATAAAGAGATTGAAAGAAGTACTTTGGCAAATAATGGTGTTGTAGCACCAAGCCCAGGAGGAATAAATATTATGGGAAATTTTTTCTCAGCAGGACAATTAATAAAGATGAATTTCACAACTTTAGGAGAAACAATCTTTAGAGGAAATGCTTCTGTTGTTAATGGACAATTTGAATTTAGTTTTGTTGTGCCTCAAGATATTCGAGTTCCTGTTGGGAATGGTAAAATTAGTTTTTATGCTAAACGCAGTGCTCCAAATTTAGATAATCAAACAGGTTATGATAAAACAATCCAAATAGGAGGTGTTAACGTAAATGCTGTTAATGATACAAATCCTCCAAAAATAAGGATTCATATGAATGATGAAAGTTTTGTTTCTGGCGGAATCACAAATTGTTCTCCTATATTATTGGCGTTTTTAGAAGATGAAAATGGTATTAATACAGCAAGTGGAATAGGGCATGATATTGTGGCGATTTTAGATGGAGACGAAACTAATCCGTATGTTTTAAATGAATATTATGAAACAGAAAATGACGATTATACAAAAGGATTTGTGCGTTTTCCGTTTAGAGATTTATCGCCAGGATTACACACGATTTTGTTTAAGGCCTGGGATGTGTATAATAATTTGGTTACGGCTGAAATTCAGTTTAACGCGGTGTGTTCTGATGATGGTTTGAAAATTGAGCATGTACTAAATTATCCAAATCCATTCGTTAGTTACACCGAATTTTGGTTTAATCACAATATGCCTTTTGAGCCTTTAGATGTTCAAGTTCAGATTTTAACTGTTTCTGGTAAACTTGTTAAAACAATCAATCAACAAGTGACTACAGATGGTTTTTTATGTAGAGATATTGTTTGGGATGGAAGGGATGATTTTGGAGATAAAATTGGAAAAGGAGTTTATGTTTATAAGCTAAAAGTAAGATCTACATCAACAGGCAAGTATGTTGAAAAATATGAGAAACTTGTAATACTATAATAAAATACTATATTTGTCAAATTAATTTATTAAAACAATGAAAAAAATTGCGCTATTATTAATTCTTTCATTAGCTATTCAATATACAAAAGCTCAAGACCGTGTTATAACTACAGGGGTGCCATTCTTGTTAATTGCTGCTGACGCTAGATCTGCAGGTATGGCTGATATGGGAGTTGCAACTTCAGCTGATGCTTTTTCACAACAATATAACCCTGCTAAATATGCCTTTTCGCTTGATAAACAAGGTTTTTCAATTAGTTATACGCCTTATTTAACAAGTATAGCTAACGATATTTCCTTAGGTCAATTGACTTATTACAACAGAATAAATGAAAGAAGTGCATTTTCTGGGTCTTTCCGCTATTTTGGTTTAGGTGATATTGAATTAAGAAGAACGGGAGATCCTGGAGAGATTCCTAGAGTGGTTAATCCAAATGAATTTGTATTAGATGGTTCTTATTCGTTAAAGTTAAGCGATCGTTTTTCAATGGCAGTTGGTGGTAAATATGTTCGTTCTGCACTTAAAATTGCTGATGAAAATACAGACGCAAGTTCAGCCACCTCTTTTGCGGTTGACATTGCAGGATACTATCAATCAGAAGAAATTGCATATGATGATTTTAATGGTAGATGGAGAGCGGGTTTCAATTTTCAAAACATGGGACCAAAAATCAGTTATGATAATGATGATTTAAATGATAATTTTATGCCAGCTAATATGAGATTAGGTGGAGGTTTTGATTTTATTTTTGATGAATATAATAAAGTTGGGGTTACCGCAGAGGTTACAAAACTTATGGTTCCTACTCCACCTAAGGTTGGCGATGAAGATGGTGATGGTGATGTTGATAATTCAGATTATGCATTGGCTGATAGAAACTACAGAGCAATTCCTTGGGTAACAGGGATTTTTAAGTCTTTTGGAGATGCTCCAGATGGTTTTTCTGAAGAATTAAAAGAATTTACTTATGCTTTAGGTGCTGAATATTGGTATCAAGATTCATTTGCATTGCGAATGGGTTATTTTAATGAGAATAAGTTAAAAGGTGCTAGAAAGTATTTTACTTTAGGTTCTGGATTCAAATATAATATCGTAAAAATTGATGTTTCTTATTTATTCTCAACATCAACAGTTAAAAATCCATTGGAGAACACATTACGTTTCTCGCTTACATTTAATTTCGGTGATAAATACGATGAACTATAATTTTTAAAATAAATTAATTAACAATCCAAATTCTAAAATAAGAATTTGGATTTTTTTTCCTTACATATGAAGCAAATTTCAATAAACACCTCCATTTCGGTACTATCTAAAGACGAATTGTCTCAAGAAGAAACAAGTTTAATGTTGAAAGCATTTGAAGCAAGAAGTAAAGCCTATGCGCCTTATTCTAAATTTACTGTAGGAGCGGCTATTCTTTTAGATAATGGTATAGTAGTTCAGGGTTCCAATCAAGAAAATGCGGCTTATCCTTCTGGTTTATGTGCAGAGCGTGTAGCAATTTATTACGCAGGTGCAACTTATCCAAATGCTAAAATTATAAAAATGTTCATCACAGCATCACCACAAGATAGAGATTTAGAAGAACCTATTCCTCCTTGTGGAAGTTGCAGACAATCAATTGCTGAGTATGAATTTAAACAAGATTTACCTATTGCAATTTTTTTCATGGGTGCAAAAGGAGATATTTATAAATCAGATTCTTTAAAAAATCTATTACCATTAGTTTTTGATAAGAATCATCTATAACGATTTCGTAACTTTTTTTATCGATTTTGTTATAAAAATTACAAAAATCGTAGAATTTAATTTTTTCAATCAGGTTCTATGTAGTATTTTTGCTGTTCGTAAAATTGTGAATGATTGTAACATATTGTTTGCAATTCAATTGTATTAAAAACAAACTAAAAATGAAACCAATTACAAGAGAAGTTTACCTAAAATGGTATGAGGATATGCTATTTTGGAGAAAGTTTGAAGATAAACTTGCTGCTGTTTATATCCAACAAAAAGTTAGAGGATTTTTGCATTTATATAACGGGCAAGAAGCTGTTTTAGCAGGAGCTTTACATGCAATGGACTTGTCTAAAGATAAAATGATTACTGCTTACCGTAATCACGTTCAGCCTATTGGAATGGGTGTAGATCCAAGAAGAGTTATGGCGGAATTATATGGTAAGGCTACAGGTACTTCAAAAGGTATGGGTGGATCAATGCATATTTTCTCTAAAGAACATGGTTTTTATGGAGGTCATGGAATCGTTGGAGCGCAAATTCCAGTAGGTGCTGGTATTGCTTTTGCAGATAAGTATTTTGAAACAGGTGGTGTTACTTTGACTTATTTTGGTGATGGTGCTGCTCGTCAAGGTTCTTTACATGAAGCTTTCAATATGGCAATGAATTGGAAATTACCAGTTGTTTTCATTTGTGAAAATAATGGATATGCTATGGGAACTTCTGTAGAAAGAACTGCAAATCATACTGATATTTGGAAACTTGGTTTAGGTTATGAAATGCCATGTGGACCAGTTGATGGAATGAATCCTGTAAAAGTAGCTGAAGCAATGCATGAAGCAATGGAAAGAGCCCGTCGTGGTGATGGACCTACATTCTTAGAAATGAAAACATATCGTTACAGAGGGCATTCAATGTCTGATGCGCAATTATATAGAACAAAAGAGGAAGTGGAAGAATACAAAAAAATCGACCCAATTACTCAAGTTTTAGATATTATTAAAGAAAACGGTTATGCTACAGAAGCTGAAATCGAAGTAATCGATCAAAGAGTGGCAGATTTAGTTGCAGAATGTGAAAAATTTGCAGAAGAATCTCCATTCCCAGAAGCACAACAATTGTATGATGTAGTGTACGAACAAGAAAATTATCCTTTCATTCCACATAAATTATAAGAACTATGGCACAAATAATTACAATGCCCCGTTTGAGTGATACGATGACCGAAGGAGTTGTTGCAACTTGGTTAAAAAAAGTGGGTGATACAATCAAAACAGGTGATATTTTAGCCGAAATTGAAACGGATAAAGCTACTATGGAATTTGAATCATTTCACGATGGTGTTTTATTGCACATCGGAATTCAAGAAGGAGAATCAGCTCCAGTAGATTCTTTATTAGCTATTATCGGTAAAGAAGGTGAAGATGTTTCTGCCTTATTTAGTGGCGGAACAGCTGCTGAAACTAAAGAAGAAAAAGTAGCAGAAGAAGCTAAACCAACTTCAGCAGCAGTTGAGATTCCGGCTAGTGTTAAAGTAGTTACAATGCCTCGTTTGTCTGATACTATGACGACTGGAACGGTTGCAACTTGGTTAAAAAAAGTAGGAGATACTGTAAAGGAAGGTGATATTTTAGCTGAAATCGAAACCGATAAAGCTACAATGGAATTTGAATCTTTCAATTCAGGAACATTATTATACATTGGAGTTCAAGAAGGCGATTCAGCACCAGTAGACACTATATTAGCAATATTAGGTCCAGCAGGAACTGATGTTTCAGGAATTGCTGCTAATTATAAAGTTGGTGCAGTTGTTGATACTGAAGCTTCAAAAGTTGAAGAAAAAGCGGTTGCTCAAGTAGAGGCTTCAAGTGTTCAAGCACCAGTTGCAAATGCTAGTGGTAGAGTTTTTGCTTCTCCATTGGCTAAGAAAATTGCTCAAGAAAAAGGAATTAATTTATCTCAAGTAAAAGGTTCAGGTGAAAATGGAAGAATTGTAAAATCAGATGTTGAGAATTTCACTCCATCTGCCGTTGCAACTCCATCTCAAGCTGTTGCAGAAGCTACAAATGCCGTTGCTGCAGTTAAGCCATTTGTACCTGCTGGAGAAGTGTTCCAAGAAGAAATCAAAAATTCGCAAATGCGTAAAACCATTGCGAGACGTTTGGCAGAATCTAAATTTACAGCTCCACATTACTATTTAACTATCGAGTTAGATATGGATAATGCAATTGCTTCAAGAAATATGATTAACGGATTACCTGATACGAAAGTTTCTTTCAATGATATGGTAATCAAAGCAAGTGCAATGGCATTGAAAAAACATCCACAAGTGAATTCGCAATGGAGAGAAGATGCAATGGTTTTAAATCACCATGTAAATATTGGAGTTGCGGTTGCGGTTGAAGATGGTTTAGTAGTTCCTGTATTAAAGTTTACAGACCAAATGAGTTTGTCTCAAATTGGAGCTTCTGTAAAAGATATGGCTGGAAGAGCTAAAGCGAAGAAAATCCAACCTGCAGAAATGGAAGGAAGTACATTCACCATTTCTAACTTAGGAATGTTTGGAATTCAATCGTTTACATCGATTATCAATCAACCAAATTCAGCTATTTTATCTGTTGGTGCTATCATTGAAAAACCAGTAGTTAAAAATGGACAAATCGTTGTTGGAAATACAATGACAGTTACTTTAGCTTGCGACCACAGAACAGTGGACGGAGCTACTGGAGCTCAATTCCTACAAACGTTTAAAGCGTTTATGGAAAATCCAGTAACGATGTTAGCCTAATAAGTGTTAAATTTATCATACTGAATCCCGATTTGCGTCGGGATTTTTTTATTTTTACTAAAACTAAACACTATGAAAAAGATTATATTCCTAATTTCTTTCGTTGGATTGTCATTACATGCACAAACCAATGTTGCTTCTAAAAATTTTTCAAATGCAAATTATCAAGTTGCTGAAGAAAATGTCATCAAAACTTTGTCCTATTTAACTTCAGATGAGTTAGAAGGAAGAAATACTGGAAGTCAAGGAATTGAAAAAGCAGCAGTTTATCTAGAAAACCTTTTAAAAGAAAATGGAATAAAACCTTATTTTAAAACCTATCGCGATACTTTATCAAATTTTGATAAGCCAGCTTTTAATGTGGTGGGTTACCTTGAAGGGACAGATAAATCATTAAAAAATGAATTTGTTATCATTGGCGCGCATTATGATCATATTGGCAGAATAAAAGCGGTTAATGGAGATGATATTGGAAATGGAGCTAATGATAATGCATCAGGTACAACTGCAGTAACCGAAGTAGCGAAATATTTTGCGAAATTTAAAAATAATAAAAGAAGTATTCTATTTGTTTTCTTTTCAGCAGAAGAAAAAGGACTTTTAGGTTCCCGACATTTAGCGGCCAAATTAAAAGAGCAAAAAATGGATTTGTATTTTATGTTCAATTTTGAAATGATAGGTGTACCAATGAAAGACAAAGGAATGGATTATTATTTGACTGGTTTTGGTAAAACAAACATGGCAACTACAATGAATGAGTATGCGGGTGAAAAGTTAGTGGGATATTTACCTATAGAAACAAAATATATGCTATTCAGAGCTTCTGATAACTATCCATTTTTTACTGAATTCAACGTGCCTGCTCAAACGGTATCCACTTTTGATTTTGAAAACTTTGAATTCTATCACCAACCTGATGATGAGTTCGAATTGATGGATACAAAGCACATGACGTCAGTAATTTCGAAAACCATTCCAGTTTTGGAAAAAATGATAAATGCTCCTAAAAAAGAAATCAAATTAAATGAAAAATAAAAATATAATCATAACGGGAACCTCTCGTGGAATAGGTTATGAATTAGCGTTGCAATTTGCAAATGCAGGACATCAAGTGCTAGCCATTTCCCGAAAAACACCAAAAGAATTAATCGAAAATCCAAATATTTCGTGTTTGTCAATTGATATTTCAAATCCAGAAGAATTACTTCAAGTAGAAAGATTCATCAATCATACTTGGAAAAAAGTTGATGTTTTAATTCACAACGCAGGAAGTTTGTTGCATAAACCATTCACGCAAATTACTTCTGACGAATTTCAAAATATCTACAAAGTCAATGTTTTTGCTGTTGCCGAACTAACAAAAATATGTATTCCATTCATGGAAAAAGGAAGTCATGTGGTAACAATAAGTTCAATGGGTGGAATTCAAGGCAGTATGAAATTCGCTGGTTTAGCCGCTTATTCATCAAGTAAAGGCGCGGTAATTACGTTATCAGAATTATTAGCCGAAGAATACAAAGAACAAGGAATTTCATTCAATGTTTTAGCCCTTGGAGGGGTTAATACCGAAATGTTACAAGAAGCTTTTCCAGGTTACGAAGCGCCACTTTCAGCAAAAGAAATGGCAGATTATATCTTCAATTTTGCTTTAACTGGAAACAAATATTATAACGGAAAAGTATTGCAAGTTTCATCTTCAACACCTTAAAATTGAGTGACGTATTAAAAAAATACCTTCCTGAACATGCTGTTCATCATTGTTTTGAGTTAATCAAAGCGAATCATGTGCATCTTAAAATTGTCAATGAACGTCAAACGCGTCATGGCGATTATCGAAAGGATGCGCAAGGATATCATTTAATTACGGTAAATGCGAGTTTGAATAAATACCGATTCTTAATCACATTAATTCATGAAATTGCGCATTTAGTTGCCTTTGAAAAATATGGTCGAAACATAAAACCTCATGGCGAAGAATGGAAACTCACTTTTCAAAGAATGATGGTGCCTTTTATACGCCCAGAAATATTTCCAAATCAATTGTTACCATTACTCGCTAAACATTTTAGAAATCCGAAAGCAAGTAGCGATACCGATGCAAAATTAGCTATCGCTTTAAAACTATTTGACCAAAAAGAAACCGATAAAAATTATATCTTTGAAATTCCAATGGGAAGTCATTTTAGAATTCACAACGGAAAAATTTTTAAGAAAATAGCATTGCGAGTTAAGCGTTACGAATGTCTGGAAATAAGTTCTGGACGCTTGTATTTGTTTCAACCCAATGCCGAAGTAGAATTGTTGCCGAATAAGTTATAGCAACAAAAAACAGACAAAATGAACAAAAATTATTACGCAATTATAATGGCTGGTGGCGTTGGTTCTCGTTTTTGGCCAGTAAGTACAACCGAATTTCCTAAGCAATTTCACGATATGTTAGGAACAGGTGAAACATTGATTCAAAAAACGTTCACCCGTTTGTCTCAAATTATCCCGAAAGAGAATATTTTGATTCTTACAAACGAAGCTTATAACGATATCGTTTTGGAGCAATTGCCAATGATTAAACAAGAGCAAATCGTTTTAGAACCTGCTATGCGTAATACAGCACCCTGTATTTTATATGCTTCTTTAAAAATTAAAAAACAAAATCCAGATGCTATAATGGTTGTGGCGCCTTCAGATCATTGGATTGAAGATGAGGTTCAGTTTTGTTCTAATCTTCAATATGCTTTTGATTTTTGTGAACGTGATGAAAACTTAATGACTTTAGGGATTTTACCAACATTTGCCAACACAGGTTATGGTTATATCGAATTCGATAAATTAGATTCTCGTCCAATTAAAAAGGTGAAGCAGTTTAGAGAAAAACCAGATTACGCAACCGCAAGAAAATTTATTCAAAGTAGAAATTTCCTTTGGAATGCAGGAATTTTTGTTTGGAGTGCTAAAACTGTTTTAAAAGCTTATGAAGAGTTTCAACCGGTGATGTATGATCATTTTATGAATGGTTATGAGGCTTTAAATACACCAAAAGAAGAAACTTTTATCAAAGATAATTATCCTTTAGCACAAAATATTTCGGTGGATTATGCCATTTTAGAAAAAGCACAAAATGTTTACGTTTTACCCGCTACTTTCGATTGGAATGATTTGGGAACTTGGGGTTCGTTATATGATAAATTGCCAAAAGACGAACAAGAAAATGCAGTTGTTAATGCGTCGGTTTATTTGGAAAATGCAACCAATAATATCATTAGAACCGAAGGAAAAAAACTTGTAGTTATTGATGGTTTAACCGATTATATCATTGTAGATAAAGACGATGTCTTATTGATTTACCCAAAAAATAAAGAACAAGATATTAAGCAAATAGTGTCAAAATTAAAGTAACACTATTTTACATCATCTTCTAAATACATTTTTCTAACACGTTTGAATAACTCAGAAGAATAAACAAAATCGGTAACGGCTTCGTTATCGGTTTTGAATATTTCTTTGTTTGAACCTTCCCATTCTAATAGACCATTTTTCAAGAATACAATTTTTTCTCCAATTTCCATTACCGAGTTCATATCGTGCGTATTAATTACTGTGGTAATGTTATATTCTTGTGTAATTTCCTGAATCAAATTATCAATTACAATTGCCGTTTTTGGGTCTAAGCCCGAATTAGGTTCATCGCAAAAAAGATATTTTGGATTGTTTACAATAGCTCTAGCAATGGCAACACGCTTTTGCATTCCACCAGAAATTTCAGAAGGGCGCTTTTGATGCGCATTTACTAAGTGAACTCTGTCAATTACAAAATCGACACGTTCTTTAATTTCTTTTGCAGATTTATTGGTGAACATTTTTAATGGAAACCCAATGTTTTCTTCAACCGTCATGCTATCAAAAAGGGCACTTCCTTGAAAAACCATTCCAATTTCGGTTCTTAATTCACGTCTCTCATCATTAGAAAGTTCAGAATATATTCTACCGTCAAAAGAAATAGTACCACTATCTGGTGTGTGAATTCCTAATAAAGATTTTAAGAAAACAGTCTTTCCAGAACCACTTTGTCCAATGATTAGGTTGGTCATTCCAGCTTCAAAACGAGTAGAAACTCCTTTTAAAACAGTTTGTTCACCAAACTTTTTTACGATATTTTTTACTTCAATCATTAGCTTAAAAGAAGTTGTGTTAATATAAAGTTCATTAAAATAATAACTACCGATGTCCAAACAAATGAAACCGTACTCGCTTTACCTACTTCTAAAGCGCCACCCTTCATGTAATAACCATGAAATGAAGGGATAGTTGCTAAAATAAAAGCAAATACAAAAGTTTTTATGAAAGCGTATGTTATGTGAAATGGAATAAATTCAGCTTGCAATCCAGTGGTGAATTCGAAACTTGTAGTGAATCCCCCATAAACGGCTGCCATCCAACCACCAAAAACACCTAAAAACATACTTAATCCAATAACAAAAGGGTATAAAAATAACGCAATAATTTTAGGAAAAACTAAATAATTTAAGGAATTAACTCCCATTACTTCTAATGCGTCAATTTGTTCCGTAACGCGCATCGTTCCAATGCTAGAAGTAATAAATGAACCCATTTTTCCTGCCATAATTATGGAAATAAAAGTAGGTGCAAATTCTAAAATTACTGATTGACGCGTTGCAAATCCAATCAAAAATTTCGGAATCAATGGATTGGTTAAGTTTAATGCCGTTTGAATAGCCACAACACCACCCACGAAAAATGATATGAAAGAAACAATTCCAAGTGAATCTATAATTAAATCATCAATTTCTTTGAAAATTAATTGTTTCATGGCCGACCATTTTGTTGGCTTGTTGAAAATTTCTTTCAACATGATGAAATATTTTCCTATTTGCGATAAGTAGCGAATGAGCATCATTTTGATAGTGTTCAGTATTCGGTTTCTAGTGAGCAGTAAAAATACTATATTTTTATGGAAAAGATTAAAATAACTTCTCTTTCATCTTCTGCCAACGATATTTTCTAACAAATTTTGCTTGTTCTGGAGTAACTAACATGGTTTTGTTTTCTTTTTTTGCTTTCCAAAACCCTTTGATGTAATCTAAAAATAATAAAGGTTTTCCTTTTCGCATTGCTAATTTTAAAGAAGCAACTGCCGTAATGAAAAAGCCATATCCTAAAGTGTAAAATGCTTCTCCTTGTTTGAATCTAGCAGCTTGGTTGTAGCTAGCGCCAGTTGGTTTTAAGTGTTTTACGTGTAAACTTTCATCAGTTACCACTTTCCAATTGTAAAATTTACAAAGTAATTCGTCAACGGTATCCCAACCCATTTGCGGTTTTAGTCCACCAATTTGTTTGAAAGTTTCTTTTCGATACGCTTTTAAGGCGCCACGAATGTGATCTTTATCAGTCAAGTTTTCTAAAATCCAATTTCCATTTTTCTCGATGTAACAAAAGCCACCCACCATTCCAATTTTATCATCCGATTGGAAATGTTTTATTATGGTTTCAAAGTAGTTGTTTGGAAAAATCAAATCAGCATCTACTTTTGCGATGATGTCGTAATTATCATCTATATTTTTTTTTCCTTCATGAAATGCCTGAATTACTTTACTTCCAGGCAAATGAATCGCATCTGATTTTTTATTCACCAAAGTGATAAATGGATATTTAGAAGCAAATTCAGAAACGATTTCCAGAGTTTTATCGGTAGAATTATCATTCACCACCACAATTTTTGTTGGTAAAATGGTTTGTTCTACTAACGATTGCAAAGTTAAGCTCATAAAAGCTTCTTCGTTGTAAGCTGGAATGATAACGTAATAAGCCCCCCAGCCCCCGAAGGGGGAGTTGAAAGTGTTTTGTGTTGAGTTTGTTTTGTTCATTATAAAACTTATTATGCGTTTTATATTCCCCCTTTGGGGGTTAGGGGGCTTCTTTCGGCGTAAACCAAATAATATCTCGGCGTAAACCATCTCAACAATGGTCTAAAACCTAACTTCTTAACTGGATGTGTAAATTTCACTCGGTCTACTATTTTATATCCTACTTTTTCTAAAAGCCAGTCCAATTGCCAATCTTCAAATTCATGATAATGACGGTCCCACATATCGGTTTTACTTCTATACGCAGAAGAAAACCACAAACGTAAAGGTATCGAGATTAATATTTTATCAGCTTTTACGTTTTGTAAAACTGTATAAGGATTTAGTAAATGTTCGAAAATTTCAAAACCAGTAAACACATCATAATTTTCATTTTGAAGTGCTGATTGATCGTTGTCGATGTCTTCTCCTTTAGTGTTGATAACGGTATATCCATTTTCTACCATAATTTTTGAAAAAGGATTTGGAACTCCTAAATCAAAAATGGTTTCTGAAGTTGAAATATGTTTTTTTAGAAAATCTAAAGTGATATTGAATCGCTTACTCGGATATGTGTTTTCGTACATTGAAATAAAAATTGGTGTACAAATTTACTTTTTTCTTCCAACTTCCAACTTCCAACTTCCAACTTTTTTACATCTGATATACAATTGCATTAATGTTCATACCGGCTCCAACCGATGCAAATAAAATTACATCACCTTTGTTTAGTTCTTGATTTTCTAATTGACCTTTCATCATTAAGTCAAATAAGGTTGGAACAGTAGCTACACTCGAGTTTCCTAATTTATGAATACTCATTGGCATGATGCCTTCTGGTGGATTTTGTTTGTATTGTTTGAAAAAACGATGAATAATAGCTTCATCCATTTTTTCATTGGCTTGATGAATTAATACTTTTTTCACTTTTTCAATAGGAACACCACTTTTCTCTAAACATGAAGCCATTGCTTTTGGAACATTACTTAAAGCAAATTCATATATTTTTCTTCCGTACATTTTAATATATCGAACATCTGGGTCATGATCTTTGTTAAATGAATTTCCAAAAAACAAATAACCGGCCTCTTCATAAGCAAATGTTGCCGATTCGTGTGCTAAAATACCACCTTCTTCATCTGAAAGTTCAATTACGGTGGCGCCTGCACCATCAGAATAAATCATGGAATCTCTATCGTGCATATCAACAACACGTGATAATGTTTCAGCACCTATAACCAAACATTTTTTTGCCATTCCGGATTTAATAAAGGCATAAGCTTGAATAACACCTTCAACCCAACCAGGGCAACCAAATAATATATCATAACCCACGCAACTTGGGTTTTTAATGCCAAGACGTTGTTTAACACGTGAAGCTAAGCTTGGTAAAATATCAGACTGAATGGCTCCTTTTTTTACATCGCCAAAATTATGAGCTAAGATGATATAGTCTAATGTTTCTCTATCGATTTTAGCATCTTCAATTGCTTTTTCAGCAGCAATTACTGCAATATCCGAAGTGCATAAATTATCAGTAACGTATCTTCTTTCTTGAATTCCTGTAATTTCTAAGAATTTTTGAGCCACAACATCATTTGGATAAGGAAACGGAGTTCCGTCATCATTTAAAAAAGTGTGTTGGGCAAAATCGATATTGGAAACTACTTCGGTAGGAATATAACTTCCAGAACCAGTTATTTTGATATTCATTTTTTTAATTTTTTGGTAAATCGAATTTACAAAATTATGTTGTTAATGATTTGGTAACTTATTGGTTTTTACTATTTTTATCAAAATCGTAGTAAAATTGCTTTAAAAAAATGAAATTCTAAAATTAACAGCGTTTAAATGAATTTTATCTGCATTATAGTTGCCATACTCAATGCTTGTGTTTTCATTTGTTCGGCATATTTTCCTTCAAAATGCTCATCAATTGTCAAGTTGAAATGGCTTAACCAAGTGTCAAAGTGTTCTTTAGTAAAGGCATGTTTGTCGTGAACCTCTTTATGTATGGAAAACATATTATTAAAATAACCGCCTTTTAGAAACAGTGATTGCTCCCAAAATGTAGCCAAAATTTCAAAATGGGCTTCTAAATGTTGATCAACAGAAGTTACTTTGGTAAAGAAAAAATTAATCGAATCATCCGCTAAAAGTTTGTCATAAAACTTGCGCATAATTAGTAAAATATCTTCTCTAGTTTCGATGTCGGTCATTTTTTTGGTAATGGGTTAAAGGTTATGGGTAATGGGTGAAAAAAAGGTTTCAAATTTTTCAACTTGAAACCTTTATCTTAATATTTATTTCTCGAATCTTAATATTACATATAAGCTTCAATTGGCGCGCAAGAACATACTAAATTTCTATCACCATACGCTTCATCAATACGACGAACTGTTGGCCAGAATTTATTTTCTGCAATGTAATCTAACGGATAAGCTGCTTGCTCTCTTGTGTATGGGAAAACCCATTCGTTAGCGGTAAGCATAGCTAAAGTATGAGGTGCATTTCTTAAAATATTGTTTGCATCCTCTTTAGTTGAAGCTTCAATTTCTTTACGAATAGAAATTAAGGCATCGCAAAAACGATCTAATTCTGCTAAATCTTCAGATTCTGTTGGTTCCACCATTAAAGTTCCAGCTACTGGGAAAGAAACGGTTGGCGCATGGAATCCATAATCCATCAAACGTTTTGCAATATCTGTTACTTTGATACCTTTTTCTTCGAAAGCTCTACAATCTAAAATCATTTCGTGAGCGGCTCTTCCCATTTCTCCAGAATATAAGATTGGATAATGTCCTTCGAAACGTGCTTTCATGTAGTTAGCATTCAAGATAGCATATTTAGTAGCGTTTGTTAATCCTTCAGCGCCCATCATCACAATATAGCCGTAAGAAATTAAACATACTAATGCCGAACCATAAGGTGCCGATGAAATTGCAGTAATCGCTTGACTTCCTCCTGTTGGAATAATTGGATTCGTTGGTAAGAAAGGAACTAATTTTTCGTTCACACAAATTGGTCCAACACCAGGTCCACCACCACCGT
>CAZCIV010000019.1:15269-17619 GCA_964498595.1 uncultured Flavobacterium sp. | reverse complement strand
AACTAAAACTATGTACCTATTTGTTTAAGATATAAAAAGTAAAGTTATGATAAAGAAAATTTTCGTTTTAGCAACCATGCTAATCAGCGTTTTAGGATGTGCTCAAAAAGAAGAAACGACTTTTAAAAATGAAAGTCTTAATTATGTTTTAAAAACAACCGAAGAACAATCAATTTCTTTTCAAGAAATTTTAAAAAAACATGAAGGAAAGACAATATTCATAGAACTTTGGGCTTCATGGTGTTCCGATTGCGTAAAAGCCATGCCAGAAGTAAAAAAAATAAACCAAACTTATGGTAAAGATGTTGTTTTTGTAAACTTATCCTTTGACAAAACAGTTGAAAAATGGATTCAAGGAATCGAAAAATATAAAGTGGAAGGTGAGAACTATTTCATTGGTGACAATATGAAAGGAACATTCGGAAAATCATTAGACGTTGATTGGATTCCAAGATATTTAATAGTGGACAAAACCGGTAAAATTGTTTTATATCGAGCTATTGAAAAAGATTTTGACAAAATAAAAGAGGTATTAAACAAAGTCAAATAAATTGTCGAATCTTCGCAAACCTTTGCGTAAATTTATTGCAATCAGGTGGTCAAAAAATACTAATTAAACAAACTAATTAGTATTTTTGAAATTATTAAAAATGAAATTTCAATGAGAAAAAATATCGTTGCTGGAAACTGGAAAATGCACAAAACGCAAAAAGAAACCGTTGCATTATTAGAAGAAATTATCGCGAAAAAACCAAATACTACTACTGAAATTATTGTAGCTCCAACGTTTGTCAACCTATCAAAAGCAGTTGAAATCACGAATGGAAAAGGAATTACGGTAGCAGCACAAAACATGCACCAAGCAGAAGGTGGCGCTTTTACAGGCGAAATTGCAGCTTCTATGTTGACTGATATCGGCGTAAATACTGTTATCTTAGGTCACAGTGAAAGACGAGCCTATTTTTATGAAACCGATGCTTTATTGGCTAATAAAGTCGATACCGCTTTAAAACACGAAATGCGCGTTATTTTTTGTTTTGGTGAAGAATTGAAAGACAGACAAATTAATAACCATTTTAATATTGTTGAAAATCAATTACGTGATGGTTTATTTCATTTAGAAAAGAAAGACTGGGCGCATATTGTATTGGCTTACGAACCGGTTTGGGCAATTGGAACAGGCGAAACCGCTTCTCCTGAACAAGCACAAGAAATGCACAAATTCATTAGAACTTTAATAGAAAAAGTTTATGGCTTCGATATTGCAGACAACTTAACCATTTTATACGGTGGAAGTGTAAAACCTGATAATGCTAAAGAAATTTTCTCTAAACCTGATGTAGATGGTGGTTTAATTGGTGGTGCTGCTTTAAAAGCTGATGACTTTTTGGCTATTCTTAATGGTTTTTAATTTGTTTGGAACACAGATGACACAGATTTAACGGATTTTCACCGATCTTTTAAATGTGTTATTTCAAAATTAAACTATTATTAAACTCCGAGACTTCTCGGAGTTTTTTATTACATTTGGTTGAAACAATAGTTTTATGAATCTAGATATTCAGGCATATAATAACTCGCAATCTGCAGAAGACAAATTAATCTGTGATATATTAGCAGAACAAATCAACTTACAATTACCCGAAGCAGAAAATAAAATTTGGCATGCACATCCTGTCTGGTTTTTAGAAGAAAATCCGATTGTAGGTTACAGCAAACAAAAGAAAGGCATCCGATTAATGTTTTGGAGTGGAAAATCGTTTGAAGAAAATAAATTAAATGTTTTAGGCGTTAAATTTCAAGACGCTTCTATTTTTTATAATTCGGTTAACGAAATCGACTCAACCGATTTAAAAATTTGGCTTCAAAAAGCAAAAGAAATTCAGTGGGATTACAAGAATATTGTAAAGCGAAAAGGCGTTTTAGAAAGACTAAAATAAAAAAACTCCGATTTTCATCGGAGTTTCTATTTTTATTCATTCATCGAAATTAAGAATTCTTCGTTGTTTCTTGTTTTCTTGAAACGGTCGTGGATGAAATCCATAGCTTCTACTGGGTTCATGTCGGCTAAGTATTTGCGCATAATCCACATTCTTTGAATGGTATTTTCATCTAATAATAAGTCATCACGACGCGTACTTGAAGAAACCAAATCGATTGCAGGGAAAATACGCTTGTTGGCAATTCTTCTGTCCAACTGTAATTCCATATTTCCTGTTCCTTTGAATTCTTCGAAGATTACTTCGTCCATTTTAGAACCGGTTTCTGTTAATGCTGTTGCGATAATACTTAGCGAACCACCATTTTCTACATTACGAGCCGCTCCAAAGAAACGTTTTGGTTTTTGTAA
>CAZCIV010000019.1:8773-15169 GCA_964498595.1 uncultured Flavobacterium sp. | reverse complement strand
GCAGCAATAGCATTCGCAACATCTTTTAACAACATCGTTTTACCCGTTTTTGGTTGGGCTACAATCATACCACGTTGTCCTTTTCCAATTGGCGAAAACAAATCAATAATACGAGTTGAAATAGTACTACTACGTTCTGCTAAATTGAATTTTTCTTTTGGGAAAATTGGCGTTAAATGATCAAAAGCAATTCTATCACGCACGACTTGTGGGTCATGACCGTTGATTTTCAATACTTTTACCAATGGGAAATATTTTTCTCCTTCTTTTGGAGGACGCACTACTCCTTTTACTGTATCACCCGTTTTTAATCCGAACAAACGAATTTGCGAAGTTGACAAATAAATATCGTCTGGAGATGCTAAGTAATTGTAATCCGACGAACGTAAAAAACCGTAACCATCCGGCATCATTTCTAAAACACCTTCACTTTCGATAATTCCGTCGAACTCATAATCAGGTTCTCTGAAATTTGGTTTTTTATTCTGGTGTGGGTTCTGATTTTTATTAGTATTCCCATTTGTACCATTTGTTCCTTCAGCAGCAACATTCTTTTTGTAATCAGGATGGTTGGGATTATTTTGATTCGCCTTATGATTTGGATTTTTAGGATGAATCTTTTCTTTTGGAGTAGTTTCTGTTGCAACAGCTTCGGTAGTTGCTTTTTCTTCAGAAGCAGTAACTTCTTCTTTGTTTTCAGTAGGTAAAGGTTTCTTATTTTTAAAATCTTTACGAGGTGGTTTTGTACTTGTTTTTGGAGCCGCTTCTAAAACTTCTGTTTCTTTCTTCTCTGGTTGTTTCTCTTCCACTTTTACAGGTTCAGAAAACAAATCTTTCTTTTCTACAGTTGGTTTAGCATTATCCTTTTTGGGAGCAATTCTTGCTCTTTTTTCTTTAGGCTTTTCAGCCGTTGGTTCAGGAGTTTTTTCTGATTTAATAACTTCAGGTTGTGCCGCTTGCAAATCTAAAATCATATATACCAAATCGTCTTTTTTTAGCGAACGGTATTTATTGATTTTCGCAACTTTTGCAATCTCTTGCAAATCAGAGAGTTTCATCTCCTTTAATACTTCAATATCAAACATGGATATAAGTTGAATAAAATTGTTGATTGAGTTAAAAACAAAAAATGATGGATTTTTTTGAGGTGTAAGGTGTCGTAGAATGAAGTACTTACGACTAATACATTGCAATAATACGAATAAATTTGAATATAACAATAGTTTTAATTGAAAAGAAATACTATTTTTGCTCAACAAAATAATTTGAAATGATACAAAGAATTCAAACGGTTTATATGGCTATCAGCGCTATTGCGATGGGCGCTTTGCCTTTTGTGTTTTCTTTATGGACAACAACCGATAAAAAAGAAGTGTTTTTTACTTCATCTTTATTGTATATTGTTCTATTTGTCGTTTCAGCATTATTAGCGGTTTTTAGTATTTTAAATTTTAAAAAGAGACAACATCAATTTGTATTGAACAGATTGAACATGATATTTAACTTTATTTTACTAGGATTTTTTGTGTATCGCTCGCTAAACTTATCCGGAGAAACGGAAGTTTCTGAGAAGGGTATTGGGATGTTTCTTCCTGCAATTTCTATCGTTTTATTAGTCTTGGCCAACAAGGCAATAAAAAAGGACGAAGATCTCGTAAAATCTGTTGATCGATTACGATAAACCTATCATCTTAGTTTATTAGTGCGTGAAAAATCCGATTCGAAAGTTTCGGATTTTTTTTTTATGATTAAAAATTAAAATTTGAATCATTTCCAGCAGCCTTCGACTGCGCTCAGGATGACATGTTGGAATAAATTATTTTAAGCACTCACCTCTATCAAATCGAGCAGATTTTTTTGTCAAATCGAGCGGAGTCGAGACTCGTAATTATCAAGAAAAGTTTTCGACTTCGCTCAAACTGACCAATCTCCTTTTACCTATTACCTTTCACCCTTTACGCAAAACCTATTTCTTCCCCAACTCAATTACTTCCAAACTCTGAATTTTATCGCCGTCGATTTCAAAACGCAACATCGTACGTACTTGGTGAAAACCATATTTTCCACAAGCACCTGGATTCATGTGTAATAAATTCAACTTCTTGTCGAATTGGACTTTTAGAATATGCGAGTGGCCACAAATAAATAATTTCGGAGGATTTTTTGTGATTTCTGCACGAATTGCCTGATTGTATTTGTCAGGATAACCGCCAATATGCGTCATCCAAACATCAACTCCTTCACAGAAAAAACGATTGTTTAATGGGAATTCTAAACGCGCTTTTTCATCGTCGATATTACCATAAACAGCACGAAGTGGTTTTAATTCTTTAATCGTATCGGTGACTTCTAAATTTCCAATATCACCTGCGTGCCAAACTTCATCAGCTTGATTGACGTATTTTAAAATGGCATCATCAATGTGACTGTGCGTATCGGATAACAAAAGAATTTTCTTCATAAAGCAAAATTAAGTTTTTATTATCACAATTTGAAACGAACTTTACTTTTGAATTTTGTAAATTTGCAAGCTATTTAAGAAAACGAAACAGCCAATTTTGAGATATTTCATAGAATTTGCCTATAACGGAAAAAACTTCCACGGATTTCAGAGTCAGCCTGACGCCGCTTCGGTACAGGAAACTTTGGAAAAGGCGCTTTCTACACTTTTCAGAGAAACTATCGCCATTGTAGGTGCTGGAAGAACCGATTCGGGCGTGCATGCCAAGCAAATGTTTGCGCATTTTGAAACCGAATTAGAATTGGATTCCGACTATTGGACACACAAATTGAATTCGTTTTTACCGCCGTCGATTGTAGTGTATCGTCTTTTCAAAGTAGCTGATGATGCTCATGCGCGTTTTGATGCGACTTCGAGAACCTACGAATATTACATCCACACGTTTAAAGATGCGTTTATTACCGATGGAAGTTGGTATCATTCCCATCATTTGGATTTAGACAAAATGAACGAAGCCTGTAAAATTTTATTCGAATACATTGATTTTGAGTGTTTTTCGAAAGTACACACCGATGTGAATACCTTTAATTGTAAAATTTCGGAAGCACATTGGAAACAATCAGGAAATCAGCTTATCTTTACCATCACAGCGGATCGA
Source organism: uncultured Flavobacterium sp. (assembly GCA_964498595.1). GTDB lineage: Bacteria > Bacteroidota > Bacteroidia > Flavobacteriales > Flavobacteriaceae > Flavobacterium. Next base: position 12,050 of record CAZCIV010000019.1, on the reverse strand, counting down.
TTTTTACGCAACATGGTAAGAGCGATTGTGGGAACTATGGTAAACATTGGTTTAGGCAAAATAGAAGTCGCTGATTTAAGAACGATTATCGAAAGTAAAAATAGAGGAAAAGCCGGATTTTCAGTTCCAGCACACGGATTGTATTTGGTGAATGTAACATATCCATACATTGAAGACAGAAAATAGATTTTAGAAAATAGAACACAGAATATAGAAAATAGATAAATGAAGCTCATCAAATCCAATTCACTAAAAAAAGTATTGCACTATGCGAAGCCTTACCAAAAGAGGTTCAATTGGGTAATCGTTTGGGCTATCTTACTTTCTATTTTCGCTGCAGCGCGACCTTATTTATTAAAACAAACGGTTGACGAATACATCAAACCCGAAGACAAACATGGATTACTTTTATATGTAATCCTTATGGCGGTGGTACTTTTGTTAGAAGTATTAGCTCAATTTTACTTTACCTATTGGGCAAACTGGCTCGGACAAGACATTATTAAAGACATTCGCGAAAAATTATTTCATCATATTACTTCGTTCAAAATGAAGTATTTTGATAATGAACCAGTTGGAAAATTAGTCACGCGTTCGGTTTCCGATATCGAATCTATTGCTAGTATTTTCAGTCAAGGATTGTTTATGATTGTGAGTGATGTGCTAAAAATGGTTGTAATTCTAGGTATCATGTTCTTCATGAACTGGAAATTATCATTAATTGTTTTAGCTGCAATGCCTGTTTTAATCTACGCTACCGATGTTTTCCAAAAGAAAATGAAAGTAGCTTTTAACGAAGTTCGAAACGAAGTAGCTAACTTAAACACCTTTGTTCAAGAGCGATTAACCGGAATGAAAATCGTGCAATTATTTAATAGAGAAGCAATTGAATTAGAGAAGTTTAAAGAAATCAATCAGAAACACAACGTAGCTTGGTTGAAAAACATTTTGTACAACTCCATCTTCTTCCCTATTGCCGATATCGTTTCTTCGTTAACGCTTGGTGCAATTGTGTATTACGCTGGTATTTCCATTATAAATGGTGACACATTAACTACTGTAGGAGATTTATTCGCTTACACCATGTTAATCAACATGTTATTCAACCCATTACGTCAAATTGCGGATAAATTCAATGTCATGCAAATGGGAATTATTGCTGCCGATAGAGTTTTTGAAATTTTAGAAAAAGACGAAAACGTTCAAGACAAAGGAACGGTTGAAGCCTCACATTTTAAAGGATTCATTCAGTTGAAAGACGTTCGTTTTAGCTATATTAAAGATGAAGAAGTTTTAAAAGGCATTAATTTAGAAGTCCAACCTGGTGAAACTATTGCAATTGTAGGAAGTACCGGTGCTGGAAAATCAACTATCATCAATTTATTGAATCGTTTTTATGAAATTGATTCAGGTGAAATAACAATTGACAATCAAAATATTAAAAATTACACTTTAGAAAGTCTTCGCAAACAAATTGCTATTGTGTTGCAAGATGTTTTTTTGTTTGCTGATACTATTTACAACAATATTACACTTCACAACGAAGCGATTACTAGAGAAGATGTAATCATTGCAGCAAAGAAAATTGGGGTGCACGATTTCATTATGTCATTACCTGAAGGCTATGATTATAACGTTAAAGAGCGTGGTGTGATGCTATCTTCGGGCCAACGCCAATTGATTGCCTTTTTGAGAGCCTACGTAAGTAATCCAAGTATTTTGATTTTGGATGAAGCGACTTCTTCTATCGATACACATTCGGAAGAATTGATTCAAAAAGCTACTGAAACTATTACAAAAGATAGAACTTCTATCGTAATTGCTCACCGATTAGCAACCGTTATCAACGCGAGTAAAATCATCGTAATGGACAAAGGGCAAATTGTTGAATTCGGTAAACATAGCGAATTGGTGAATAAGCCAAATGGTTATTATAAGAAATTGTACGATTCGCAGTTTGCAGTTGAAGTTGAGTAGTATAGTGTTCAGTATTCAGTGGTAAGTGTTCAGTTTTAGAACGCGGATAACACAGATTAAACGGGTTTTTACTGATTTTCCTTTGCGTTTCTTAGCGTAAAACTTTGCAAACTTTGCGGTTAATCTTTTTTACACAGAGATTCATAGAGTTTTTTTAATTTGATTTGTGTTGAGAGCTACACAGAGACGTTACACTTTTATACTTGAAATTGAATTTGACCTTGAACTTGAATATAAATCACAGATTTCCTTTGCGTTTCTTTGCGTAAAACTTTGCGAACTTTGCGTTTAAACATTTAAAATAATTCCTTAAATTCGCAACTTATAAATAAAACTGAAATACTTTATAAAAAATGAAATACGATATCATAGTTTTAGGAAGTGGTCCTGGTGGTTATGTAACTGCTATTAGAGCATCACAATTAGGCTTCAAAGTAGCCGTTATCGAAAAAGAAAATTTGGGTGGAATTTGTTTGAATTGGGGTTGTATTCCAACGAAAGCATTATTAAAATCAGCTCAAGTTTTTGATTACCTAAAACATGCTTCAGATTACGGATTAACCGTTAAAGAATTTGATAAAGACTTCAATGCTGTAATTGCACGTTCGCGTTCGGTTGCAGAAGGAATGAGCAAAGGAGTTCAATTCTTAATGAAGAAAAATAAAATCGACGTTATTGATGGTTTTGGAAAAATAAAACCAGGTAAAAAAGTAGACGTTACGGCTGCTGACGGAAAAGTAACGGAATATTCTGCAGATCATATCATCATTGCAACAGGAGCACGTTCTCGCGAATTACCAAACTTACCGCAAGATGGTAAAAAAGTAATCGGATACCGCCAAGCGATGACATTACCTGAGCAACCAAAGAAAATGATTGTAGTAGGTTCTGGTGCGATTGGAGTTGAGTTTGCTCATTTCTATAACGCAATGGGAACTGAAGTTACAATTGTTGAATTCATGCCAAACGTAGTTCCAGTGGAAGACGAAGACATCTCAAAACAATTTGAGCGTTCGTTGAAAAAAGCAGGAATCAACGTAATGACAAATTCTTCTGTGGAACGAATTGATACTTCTGGAAACGGAGTAAAAGCATTCGTTAAAACAGCAAAAGGAGAAGAAGTTTTAGAAGCAGATATCTTATTATCAGCGGTTGGAATTAAAACCAACATCGAAAACATCGGATTAGAAGAAACGGGTATTGCTACCGATAGAGATAAAATCTTAGTTAACGCTTATTACCAAACTAACGTTCCAGGTTACTACGCAATTGGTGATGTAACGCCAGGACAAGCTTTAGC
>CAZCIV010000019.1:0-8673 GCA_964498595.1 uncultured Flavobacterium sp. | reverse complement strand
CTAACGTTCCAGGTTACTACGCAATTGGTGATGTAACGCCAGGACAAGCTTTAGCTCACGTAGCTTCGGCTGAAGGTATTTTGTGTGTGGAGAAAATCGCAGGTTTACACGTTGAGCCTTTAGATTACGGAAACATTCCAGGTTGTACGTATGCTACTCCAGAAATTGCTTCTGTGGGTATGACTGAAAAACAAGCGAAAGAAAAAGGATACGAATTAAAAATTGGTAAATTCCCATTCTCAGCTTCTGGAAAAGCAAAAGCGGCTGGAACTCCGGACGGATTTGTAAAAGTAATTTTCGATGCAAAATATGGTGAATGGTTAGGTTGCCACATGATTGGTGCCGGTGTTACCGATATGATTGCAGAAGCCGTTGTAGCACGTAAATTAGAAACTACAGGACACGAAATCTTAAAAGCAGTTCACCCTCACCCAACGATGAGTGAAGCGGTTATGGAGGCTGTAGCGGATGCTTACGGTGAAGTGATTCACTTGTAGTCTTTAGAATAAATAAAATAGATTTTAGAAAATACAGAAATCCTTGACAAACTGTTGAGGATTTTTTTTATATTGGTATTATAAAAAAACAAGTATGAGATTTTCATTTTTAATGGTTTTACTTATAATTACAACTACTACGGTAAAATCACAAGTTTCGAATATAGACTCTATTTATGGAAAAATTAAACGTGTAAGAGAAAAAACCTTTGATATAACTGATATTAATAACCCAAAACAATTAGAAATAGAGGAATACAGTGGTTCAGAGATATTAATTCCAAATACTTTAAATCTTACTATTTATGACATTTCATTTTCAGGAAGTAACATTGGATATGAAAATTATGAACGTATTTATAATGAAAATGGCGACATCTTAAAACATACTTGGTTTGTAAAAAAAGACGAGTTTTATAAATCTACAACTTACAAGTATGATGACAAAAACAGAGTAATCAAAAAAATTGATTCTACAAATAATTATGTTTCAATTGACAAACATTATTATGAAGACTTTGATGAGTTTACCAATGAAAATATTATTTCATTAAGTTTTGAATCTGATTATTTTAATCATACTATTAAACAATATAAAGACAATAAAGTAATAAGTGTGAAACAAATTGATGAATTAGGCAACATAACAGAATACATCAATAATTATAATCAAAACGGAAAATTAAAATCAACAACTACAAAAACACCCGAAACTTGGCGTAAAAATGAAGAAGGAGATTGGTCGTATGGCGTTCATGATTCTATTCCAAATGTTTTCAAAAGTAGAATTAATGAATATGATGAAAAAAATAGAATTCTAAAATCATTAGTATATAATTATTCTGATAAGAATAATTATAAAGAACCTATTTTATTGCATCAAGTTTTATATAATTATGAAAAGAATAAAACAACAGTAAAAACAATTTATGAATCAGGAATGATTTCATCTAATGATTATATTTATGACAATCAAAACAGAATAATTAAATATTTTTGTTGTAGTGATACTATTTCTGATTCAAATATAATTAAAGAATATTCATACAAAAATAACAAAATAGTTTCAGGTAAGCTTATTACAAAAGACAACGGAAAAATTGAAATTCAAAAAATTGATTTTAAATATAAATATGACGCCAAAAACAATTGGACAGAAATTATTAAATTAGTTGATGGCAAAGAACGCTATAAAAGAACACGAGAAATTGAATATTACTAAAATCTATTTACCCTATAGCGCGGATTTACAATCCGTGCCCACAAAGTAAAACAACCAAAATCCGACTCCACCACAAGTCGGATTTTATTATTTAATACTATTCACAATTAAGAAGCTTTATGCGTAACAAACAGTGTTAATATTTCAATTACTAACTGTTATTATTTTATTTTCCCTAGGGCATTTATATAATTGCTGTACAGAAAACAAACAATTTTCCTAGGGAAATTATTTAATTACCCTAGGGGAATTTATTTTTTTTACTTATAAATACAGAAATGAAAAAAAAACAATTCGATTTCTCCACTCTAATAGCACAAATTTACAAACCATAACCCAAACCAAATCCCACTCCATTACAAGTCGGTTTATTTACTACACATCCCACTAATGTCATGTAGTATCTCATTAAAAATTACTATATTTGGTTGTAATTAAGTTGCTTCATGAAAAAATACTTTACTAATGTTACTGAAGCTTTACAAAACTTCCTCATCGAAGTAGGTGAACTCTCCTACTTTGCAGGGCGTTTTTTCAAAGAATTTTGGAAACCACCTTACGAATTCAAAGAACTTTTACGTCAGTGTTTTTATATTGGAAATCGCTCTCTATTGTTGGTGAGCGTTACGGGTTTTATTATTGGTTTGGTATTTACACTACAATCACGTCCTACGTTGCAGGAATTTGGTGCTGTTTCATGGATGGCGTCTATGGTGAGTGTTTCCATTATTCGTGAAATTGGTCCCATCATCACAGCTTTAATTTGTGCCGGAAGAATTGGTTCAGGAATTGGTGCCGAATTAGGTTCCATGAAAGTAACCGAGCAAATTGATGCTATGGAAGTTTCGGGAACCAATCCCTTCAAATATTTAGTCATTACCCGAATTTTAGCGACTACTTTAATGTTGCCGTTACTAGTAATTGTGGGCGATTTTATTGCCATTTACGGTTCATTTTTAGTAGAAAATATCAAAGGAAATGTGTCGTTTACCTTATATTTCAATCAGGTTTTTACTATTTTAGAATACAGCGATATTGTACCGGCTACCATCAAAACCTTCTTTTTTGGGTTTGCAATTGGTTTAGTAGGTTGCTACAAAGGTTATAACTGTAAAAAAGGTACGGCTGGCGTAGGAAAAGCAGCAAATGCTGCGGTAGTTTACACTTCAATGTTGCTTTTTATTATTGACTTTGTAGCGGTTTTTGTAACGAACATTTTTTACGATTTATAGCCATGACAACTCCAACCAAAAAAGCGATTATCACCATTAAAGATTTGCACAAACAATTTGGCAGCAATGTGGTTTTGAATGGTTTCGATTTAGAACTCTATGAAGGAGAGAATTTAGTGGTGATGGGAAAATCGGGCTCGGGAAAATCGGTGATGATTAAATGTGTGATTGGCTTAGAACAGCCTGATAGCGGTTCGATTTTAGTGATGGATCAGGAAATCAACAAACTCGAGCAAGAAGCATTAGACGAATTACGCACCGAAATCGGATTTTTATTTCAAGGAAGTGCGTTGTACGATTCGATGTCGGTTCGAGAAAATTTAGAGTTTCCACTGCGTCGTCACACGAAAAAGTTTGGTGTTATAAAAGATACTACTCCTTTGGTTATGGAAGCCTTGGAAAGTGTTGGTTTAGCGCATGCGATTGATTTAATGCCGAACGAACTTTCGGGTGGTATGAAGCGAAGAATTGCTTTAGCTAGAACCTTGATTCTAAAACCCAAAATTATCTTATACGACGAACCCACAACTGGTTTAGACCCCATTACATCAAAAGAAATTGTACTTTTGATGAATTCGATACAAAAACAATACAACACCTCATCGATTATCATTACACACGATGTGGATTGTGCGAAAGTAATTGCCAATCGTATGATTTTATTGATTGATGGTGTAAATTATAAAGAAGGAACGTTTGACGAATTAGCCAATTCAACCGAACCAAAAGTGCAAGCATTTTTTAAATAGTTTTAGTAATGGAAAAATCAAATTCTCAAAAAATACAACTCGGAATCTTTGTTATCATTGGAACATTAGTTTTCTTAGCTGCGATTTATTTTATTGGAAACAAGCAAAATATGTTTGGTAATACCTCACATTTGAAGGCTGTTTTTGTTAATGTGAATGGATTGCAACCTGGAAATAATGTTCGTTATGCCGGAATTGATATTGGTACGGTGAAAGAAATCGAAATGATTAACGATACCACTATTAGTGTGCATATGATTATTGATAACAAAATTATGGAGCACATTAAAACAAATGCAATTGCTACGATAAGTTCGGATGGTTTGGTGGGCAACATGATTATCAATATTATTCCGGGAAAGGGAGCTGCTCCAAAAGTAAAAAATGGCGATACGATTCAATCCTACAGCCGAATTGGAACTGATGCGATGCTAGAAACTTTAAATGTAACTAATGAAAATGCCGCCATGTTAACGGCTGATTTATTAAAAATTACACAAGAAATCACACAAGGAAAAGGAACGGTTGGAATGTTAATTCGCGATACTATAATGTCGAAAAATCTTCAAGAAACGATGAATTATTTGCGCATTACGAGTAAAGGAACTTCGGAATCAGTTGCTAGTTTGAATAAACTCATAAATGAATTAAATAGAAAAGACAATGTAATCGGTACTTTGAACGATACAGTTGTTGCGAATCGAATGAAAAAAATCGTGATTAATTTAGAAAAATCAAGTAATGAAATTAATAAAGTGGTAACCAATTTAAATGCCACCATTACCAATGTAAAAGACGGAAAAGGCGCTTTAAATTACCTTTCGAATGATCCAAAACTGGTAAAACAAATCGATTCGACCATAACCAATGTAAATAAAGCAAGCATTAAATTAAATGAAGATTTAGAAGCTTTGAAACACAATTTCTTGTTTAGAGGTTATTTTAAAAAGCAAGAAAAAGAAAAAGCGAAAAAGAATGTAAAATAAAAAAAGGCTGTCATTTTAATTTGACAGCCTTTTTTTTATTATCTCTTAACGATGGTATTCGGTATACAGTTCACCTGTAACCCCGCTATCGTTAATTAACGTTTTTACCTTCATAAAGGTCTCATTTAAAACTACAACTTTTGATATTTGTCCATCAATTTCTAAATTATCATTACTTTCATCATAAAAATAAACACCAGAATCCATAACTGGATCAATTGGGGTTGTTTCAGAATAATTTATGGATGGAATAGATACTGTTAAATAAGCACTAATAATATTACTATCATAGGTGCCATCATTTTTAAACTCCATAGTTCCTTCAGAATCACCTTCTAAATTAGCATTCATTCCAGTGTATTTAGCTTTTCCATACATTCTACCTAATTGCCATACTCCTTCGATGTTTGCAACTGTTTTGTCGCTATCTTCATCACTACTACAAGCATTTAAAAACAATAGAGACAAGGCTAAGAATGTTACTTTCAGGGATTTTTTTAAAAATTTCATAATGTTTAGTTTAGTTATTTACAATTTTTGATTTACTAATTTTAAGACCAATTCAAATTGTTCTTTTTTATTTAAACTTGAGTTATCTACTTCAATGGCATCAACTGCTTTTATAAGAGGTGAGTCTTCTCTGTGGGTATCAATATAATCGCGTTCTTCTACGTTTTGAAGTACTTCTTCAAACGTGATGTGTTGTCCTTTTTCTACTAACTCATCAAAACGTCTTTGCGCTCTGGTTTTTGAACTTGCTGTCATGAACAATTTCAACTCGGCGTCAGGAAAAACTACGGTTCCGATATCTCTTCCGTCCATTACAATGCCTTTGTCTTTGCCCATTTCTTGCTGCTGTTCAACTAATTTAGTACGCACTTCTGAAATTTCTGCCACTTTACTAACCATACGCGAAACTTCAATGGTTCTAATTTGGTTTTCGATGTTTTCGTTATTCAAATACATTTCAGCAAATCCTAAAGTTGGATTAAATTGAAAACGTAAATTGATATTAGACAATTGAGCAATCAAACCTGCTTTATCTAAATGCGTTTCTGAAACCAAATTATGTTGCATCGCATAATAAGCCACTGCACGATACATCGCACCTGTATCTACATACACATAACCTAATGTTGAAGCCAATTGCTTAGCTAATGTACTTTTTCCTGTTGACGAAAAACCGTCTATTGCTATGGTAATTTTTTTCATATGTTGCCACGAAAACGCTAAGGCGCTAAGTTTTATTTTTAAATCTATCGACTTTTATTTAAACATATAAGTCATGTCAGTTTTTTTTAAGTAATACTTTGTGAATAAATAGAGTTCATTTAAGCTAATCACGTAAGTTTTTACTTTTTACTTTAACTTCTTTCTAATTCAAATCAATCATTAAACCAAACAAACTTGTATTGGCTGCAATGGTATATCTGGAATACGAATAATCGAATTTCACTTTTCCAAATCGCAATCCAAAACCAACTGATATTCCGGAGAAATTACGTTTGTCTACGATTCTTAATTCTTCACCTCTTCTAAAGTTGTATCCTAATCTTAAGTTGAATCCTTTTTCAGGGAATAATTCGGCACCTAAAATTACATGGCGCAAAGCATTGTTGAAAAACGACACCTTTTCTTCTTTAGAAGTACCATCCAAACTTCCCTCAGCTCTGTTAGGATTAGAAAATGCAATATTCCATTGCTGTAAATTCTCTAAAGTCACATGCCAACGAATGGGCACATTTAACATCAGTTGCGAAATTCCAGCATCAATAGCTAGAGGCAATTTTTCATTTGTATCTTGATAAGGTTTTATTTGAAATCCTAAATTTCTAACCGTTAATCCATAATTGATATCGTTATCAACATCAACATACAAAAATCCTAAATCTACAGCTGCTCCCCAAGAATTATAACTTTCTAAAGTGGAAGAAATTAATTTTGCGTTCGCCCCAACATACATATCGGTCCAAGGTAAATTATAGGCATAACCTAGTGATAAAGCCGCTTCACTTCCTGTAAAATCAGAAGTTAAATTTCCTAATTCGTCTCTCCCTTCAAAAGTTCCGTAATTGATATAACTGATTCCTGCATGAAAAGTTTGTAAATGGCGGTCATACGTATAGGCATAAGCAGCAGTACCATAAGAAACTTCTCCGTAGTAACTTCCATAATTAGCTGATAAACGATTGTGCATTTTCTCATTAATCGTTGCTGGATTATAAAAAGCTTGGTTGACGTCGTAATCCACAACAGTGACCGTTTTTCCACCCAAAGCCGCTTGTCGAGGTGATTGTGCTAAATTCAAAAACTGATATACGCTCTTACCTCCTATTTGGCTAAAAGACACAGCCGATAGTAGAAATGAGAGTAGTAATACGAGTTTTCTTAGCATTTTTTGGTGTTAATCTTACTTATAACGCAACTGCGAAGATAAAATTATATCAGTTAGGAAACAAAAAAAGAACTCTCAATAAATGAATTATTGAGAGTTCCTATTCAAATTGTTGACAAATTACTTTATACTTTCTAAAACTTTAGCGTTTTTTACCTTTTGATTCGTAATAGCAATGTCTAAAACTTCGCTCATTCGATCAACGTAATGGAATGTTAATCCTTCGATATAATCCGCTTTGATTTCTTCTATATCACGTTTGTTTTCCTTACACAAAATGATTTCTTTGATGTTTGCTCTTTTCGCAGCTAGAATCTTTTCTTTGATTCCGCCGACTGGCAATACTTTTCCACGAAGTGTAATTTCTCCTGTCATGGCGATGTGTTTTTTCACTCGTTTTTGGGTGAAAGAAGACACCATCGAGGTCAACATCGCAATTCCGGCACTTGGTCCGTCTTTTGGCGTTGCTCCTTCTGGAACGTGAATGTGAATGTTATAATTATTTAAAACTTCTGGATTAATTCCTAAATCTTCTGCATTAGCACGAATGTATTCCAAAGCAATCGTAACCGATTCTTTCATAACTGTTCCTAAATTACCTGTCATTGTCATCGCTCCTTTTCCTTTTGAAATTAAGGATTCGATGAATAAAATATCACCACCTACAGATGTCCATGCTAAACCTGTTACAACTCCTGCCACATCATTATTTTCGTATTTATCGCGTTCCATTCGTGGCGATTTCAATACTTCTAAAATATCCGCATCGGAAACTTTTACGTTGTAAGGTTCTTCCATAGCAATCGATTTTGCAGCATGACGCACCATTTGAGCGATTTTCTTCTCTAAACCTCGTACACCTGATTCACGCGTATAACCCACTACGATTTTTTCCAATTGTTTTTTACCAATTTGTAAATCTTTAGCCGTTAATCCGTGTTCTTTTAATTGTTTTGGCAATAAGTGCGTTTTCGCAATCTCGATTTTCTCTTCAATGGTATAACCCGTCATTTCGATAATTTCCATACGGTCGCGAAGTGCTGGCTGAATCGTTGACAAGCTATTTGAAGTCGCAATGAACATCACTTTTGATAAATCGTACCCTAATTCCAAGAAATTATCATGGAATTCTTTGTTTTGTTCCGGATCTAAAACTTCTAATAAAGCCGAAGATGGATCTCCGTTATGACTTGATGACAATTTATCAATCTCATCCAATACGAAAACTGGATTTGATGTTTTTGCTTTTTTAATATTTTGTAGAATTCGTCCTGGCATAGCTCCGATATAGGTCTTTCTGTGACCACGAATTTCTGCTTCATCACGTAAACCACCTAATGACATTCTGATATATTCTCTTCCTAAGGCTTCTGCAATTGATTTTCCAATAGAAGTTTTACCAACTCCCGGAGGTCCGTACAAACATAAAATTGGCGATTTCATATCATTTCGCAATTTTAAAACTGCTAAATGTTCAATAATTCGCTTTTTAACATCTTCTAAACCATAATGATCTCTATCTAGAATTTTTTGAGCGCGTTTTAAATCGAAATTGTCTTTGGTAAATTCGTTCCAAGGCAATTCTAAAAACA
>CAZCIV010000018.1:2942-17637 GCA_964498595.1 uncultured Flavobacterium sp. | reverse complement strand
ACCACCAATCATGGCGAGAAAGACATTTGGTTTTTAAAAATGGATTTTGATGGCAATATTCTAACCAATCAATGTTATGGAGGTACAGGAAATGAAATAGGATTTTATGGAGTAGAATCTTCGGATGGAGGAATTGTAATTACAGGAAGAACTAATACAGATAATAATGGAGATATCATTGGAGATACACAAGGAGAAGATTTGTGGGTGTTTAAGCTGGGAGGCGGCACTGCGAGTATAGAAGACTTGTCCGGCGCATTGTTTTCAGTTTACCCCAATCCTGCAACCGATGTCGTTCATTTATCGGAGCAGATGAAAACCGTAACTGTTTATTCAATAAGCGGTCAGAAGCTGATTTCCGTATTTAACGCACAGCAAGTAAATGTCAGCTCTTTAAGTTCGGGAACTTATTTTCTGCAAGCTGAAAATGAGTCAGGTAAAACTTCCGTTCAAAAAATAATCAAAAAGTAAAAAAGTTCTAAAACCACAAAGACACAAAGAACACAAAGACTTTTCTCTCTGTGAACTCTGTGTCTCTTTGGTTATTATATAATCAAAATGAAACCATTCCTTCCCATTATCGAAAAACAGGCACAGCATTACCGTCAATGGGATTTTATCATTTTTACGGTGCTGACCTTATTGTCGGTATTGAGCGGACAGACCACCGTTTTTTATCTCATCTATTTCTTTTGGTGGAATGAGCTTGTACGCTTGTTCGTGGATAGGTTTTGCTACAAACGAAATCCAAATGCGGTATATGAAGACGGACACGCTACGGATTTTGTAGGCAGTTTGTTTCTGATGGGGATTTATTGGGTGTTTATTGTGGTCATCTTCGGTTTTATTGCGGGTTCGGACAGTACGGAGATTATCATCACCAATATGCGGGTTTTGGTTTTTCATAACTGGTTTTTCAACATTAACCTGATATTCGTATTGCTCGAACGTATCTATTTGCACAAAACCCGGCAACAGCTACAAATTTACTTTGGGGCTTTCAATCCCAATACCATTGTACTGCACATCTCTATCATTGTGGGTGCGGTGCTGATGTTCTTTGTCGTCAAAGAATATCCAAACATTTTGACGCCCGAAAACCGTTGGGGCTCGGCACTTATCGCCTTACCCTTTCTGTTGCTGAAAATGTGTGTTGGCTATCTATCTAATGCTGAAAAACAATTAAAATGAATTACCTTTTCAAACAAATCGTTGCTTTTTTGAGTTTTATTATCGCTACACTTAGCTTTTCAAACCTTTATGCACAAGAAAATTATCGGTTAATAAAAAGCGATTATTTCTTATTTAATCGAGAGTTTCAGGAATATATCAAACTCCACAAACTACCACAAACAAGCGTTCAAGAAGGCGATTTCATACACACAGTAGTTCGCAATAAAAGCAATCAAATTTTACTGGATTTGTACACTTCCGATTTCAAAAAAAATGTAACAACATCAGATGAGTTAGGCACTTATTCTACCAGTGGATTTTCAGAACCCATCATTTCTCCGTATGCAGAAAAACCCTCAACAATTGTTTTGGGAGGAGGCGATTATTATGTTGGTTATTTGGAAGCGGGTAGCTATTATACAGGCGATGGTTTGATTTTTACTGGCTTTATGTTGCCCACTTTAAAAGAATTTGGCAATGGATCTGTATTGTTTATGGAAGACACCAAAAATAAAAAATGTGCTTGGGCTTTGATTGTAGATGGAAATATAGACTGGACTATTCCTGCCAATTACAGTGAAAAACCCGATGTAGAAAAATTGCATCAAGACTTTAATCGTGATTATAAAATTATTTCAGATTTACCACGAATAAAGTTAAATCTCAAAGAAAAAGAAAATCCGGTTTCCAACGAGTTTATGAGCGAATTGGCGATGGTGAATATCCAACCCAAAAACAACACAAACTTTAGTGGTTACGGCTTGCTTATGAACCAAAAATCTAAAAATGCGGTGGCCGATGAAGTGCAGGTATTTGTGGGTCAATTTAAAAATAGTGTGTTGCATGGAATGGGTTATTATGCAACCGTTACCAACACATTTAGACCGACATCAGAAGGCAAATATCGAGAGATACAAATCACAGAACAAAGTGTACATGCGATGTTTGGTTATTTCAAACAAAACAGACTGTTGCAAGGCCGCACCATCAATGCGCAAAACCAGCCAAAAGATATTGACTTTTGGTCGGCTACAAATTATCCAGGCATTTTGTATTCCAAGTATGACAAAGACAGAAAAATATTATTTCCCGAATCTCAAAATCTGAGTGGAATGCCCGAAAAGGTTACTATTTATTTGCCATCTATAGATCGAGAATTTGTAGCCATAGTAGATAAATCAAAAGGTGTTTTGAAAATAAAAAGTGACTACAATACCGAAGATAAAATCCAACAATGGCAATATATTGATGGTAAAAAAGAACTCGTCTATTACCAAACCAAAAACAGTTATACCACCAATCAAAGTTGCCCGAAAGAAGTGATGAAGCCGATTTATGGAACCAAGAAGGAATCTTATGTAGCCTACAACGAATTTTCTCATATACGGCAAGTTACAACAGGTGTTTATTACAACAGAGAGTACAATACTTCATCTATGACACCAGTGTACAAAACCAAAGAAGTAAGCCATTTTACAGGTCAATACAGTACAGAAACTTGCCCCTATTGCAATGGTACGGGAAAAGTACAACACTTCTTCAATGAAACGGTTTACAAACCCATTGACTTTGATTTGCCACAATCTGAAATATTGATGGTATTTGGATTGCACACACAAAATCTCTATTCCAAAGAGAATTATATGAGTGCAAAAACGCAGATGATTTTTAGCACAATTAATAAAAAACCTGATGAATTGAATCTTACTGTTCAAATGATTGATGAATTAACACGCAATCAATTTGGAGAAAACGAACAAGCCAAAACCAATGCTTATGCGGATATAGTAGATGAATTGGTGTTTTTTGAAGAACCCGAAGCGGCTGTACTATTTTTACGTTATTTCGCTCCTGTACGTAGAATATTGATTATAGACATTCTCAATCCTGAAGCTACAAATTATTTAAAAAATACCAAATGGTAAAATAATATTCGGCAATAGTGTTTGTTTTACAGCCTGATACCTAAACTCCACTTTATTTGTTGGCGTTGATAGCGTTCAAAGGTGTTTATTATCCACGCTTATTTTTTGTGCATCTTGCACTTTTCCAAACACTTAAATTAGTTTTTATACACTTTTCTCCCAAAAATCAACCCTAAAAACACACTTTTCTCTCATTATTAAAACAACAAAATACCCTTTTCTCTACCATTCAATTTCACATTACAATGGAAAAACGGTTTGTTTTCTTTACATTTTTTGCTACTTTACGGTTCTTTTTTCCAAACCACAAAGGCACAAAGAACAAAAAGGTTTTTCTCTGTGAACTCTGTGGCTCTGTGGCTCTGTGGTCAGTTCTCTCAAAAAATGATGCATATGCCCTATTGAACGGCATCAGCCAAAGCCTTTATTTTACACAATTAAAAGTACGTTATAATGAAAATAACCCTCCAACATACTGCCCTGTTGTTTTTCCTTACCCTTGGCTTCGCAGCTACGGCACAGGAAAGCACCAAGCCCGAAGATTTCGATTTGCCGGAAAACACGGTTAAAGCCGTCATCAAATACGCTGATTTTACCATTCCGCAACAGAAATTTGCGATGAGTGCAGAGCATAAAACATATACTTTTCAAGAGGGTAAAATCATCAATTATCAATATCGGGACAGTGCCAAATCGCAAAAGATAGATATCGATTATCACTACGAAAACGGTCAACTGAAAAGCAAAGAAACGGTAAAGAGTTCTCAATCTGGAATGGAATACGACACTCTAAAATATAGAACGGAAAGCGAGGGTTACAAAACCACATTTTATAAAATCTATCACACGGGCGAGACAGATAAAACCATTGCGTTTTACAACGATGCAGGCGAGCTTCGGGGCAAATCTGTTTACAATGTCCACGGACAGCGAACCCAACAGATAGAATATGGCGGTAAAGAAGGATATCGTATCAAAAAATACCACAACGAACAACTGATGTCTGAAATCACGTATTTCAATAACGATGACGGGAAATTAGGTAAAACCATTACCTATGTGATGCCCGAAACTGAAGACGAAGTGAAGGTGCTTACCCTCTACTATAACACCAGAGATGGCGATCCTGAAATGATTGTAGAATTTATCACCGAAAAGAAAAATTCAGGTCAAAAACAGTCAAAAACGAAGCACATTAGCTATCTGTATGATGGCGATATATGGGTAGCAAAGATAGAATATAGCAGAGCCACCAAAAGTCCCGGAAAATTAACCGCCACCATACGAAACATTGAAACACCCGAAAAAACATACCACGCACCAAGCGATGAACAACTAAAAACATTTTGCCAAGAAACGTATCAAAACTATTTAAAATTATAAGGAAACTAAAGATGAAAACAGCAAAAAACATACTGACTATATTGGGTTGCATAGTTGCCAACCTCGCCTTTTCCCAAAACTACATTCCGTACTATCCTGCCGATTGGGAATTTAAAAATGATGCGGATTTGGTGGATTTTTCACAGGTAAAAACTGTAACCACGAAATTCCTGACCATTGACGAAAACGAGGAGTATCCCGTTTATGAAACCTATCTTTCGTGGAACAACACCTACCAACTGACCGATTACCAGTTTGTCAATTACAACAATAGCTATGCCGACTTTGATGTACAAATCAATTATGAAAATCCTAATGGCAACGCTTTGAAATCGGTCAAAATTCTTAATCCCAATACCTTAAAACCATTAGAAGAATGGCAATATACCAACGGCTCATTTGATGTGGAGAAGATAAGCGTAAAACGCTATCTACTGAATGTTCCCGAGCCCGATGTGTTTGAAGTGCAATATGAGGGCAACGACGATGATTACACACAGGAAACCGTTTACACACCGCAAAAAACGATTGAACGGCAAACCAAACGCTGGTATAAACGTAACGAAAATGGCAGCTATCAAATCATAAAAAAATTATATCTCGATAATTTTCTCGACCAAACCGATAGCTTGGTATTGAACCAAAACCAAAAGAAGCTGGCTCATTATGTCATCAACTTGGGGATAACCTCCAAAACCGACTATAAATACCAATCCCGAAAAGTAGAAGTAGCAGGAGATGAATACGATTATCAGCAGTTGGAGCGCATTGTAAAGGATGGAAAAGATACCGAACGCTACGAATATGAATACGATAGCAAAGGCAACTGGATAGTACGCAAAAGATATAAAATGAAAAACGACCAATGGGAATTTGCCGACATCATAAGACGGGAAATTGAGTATAGGAATTAAAAAAACCACAACATGATGCAAAGAAAAAATTATTTAATCGCACTGCTTGCAACTATAATGTTGTTTAGTTGTGGACAAGACAAAAAAGACAGTCTTCCAGTAAAGCCACAAGACTTAAACAGTGTAAAAACTTTAATAAAAGGCAAAAAATACACGACACAAAAAACAGGCTTCTACGGAACCATTGCCGTGAATGACGAAACAACGGTAAACTGGATAGACATAGCAGAAAAAAAGAAACAGCTCGCCAAAAATACAAACAATATGACAGCCCAGACAGAGCTTACAGCTGCCGAAAGAGAATTGAAATTTGCTGTACAGTTTGTAAATGATACGGCTGCTACGGTTTTTTCCAACGGCACAAGTATTCCCGCCACTTATGCTGTTGATAATATTGTTGATGATTATGGCAACGATAAAGAAAGCGTGAAAATCCGTCTTACCTATGCCGACCCATCATTTTCGTTTGGTAATGAACTCGCATCTGAAATGACGTTTACATTCTTGGTAGTAGGGGCCGATGAAAAAAGCTTGCTGTTACAAACGCCAAGAACCATCAACCGTCAACCATTGATAAGTTTGCTCGTGGCAGAATAAATAAAAAGACATTCATTACTATGAAAGAAAAATTGCCACTCAACAAACAGGATATCAAAAAAATTAGAAATTACTTGATACCTATATTGGCTTTCCCGTTTCTGGCCATGGTAATGTTTTATGGCTTCTATTCCGTTTTTTGGAGCGACAGCCAATTCCTGCAAGACAAAACCGGGCAATATATGCTGGTGGGCTTTAGCGTGTTTTTCTTTGGTATCATCGCTTATATGATTTCGACAAGTGTAATAGATTTAAGGCGGGGTTTTAAGCACAGGATTACAGGTAAAATAACCGACAAAAAATTAGACGTTCGCACATCTACCACTCATTCGTCCAACGGAAAAACAGGCAGTAGCAGTAGCCATAGCAGTACCTCACGGCACTATTATGTGTGTATAGACGATGTTCAATATTCGATAGAGCAACAATATTACGGAAAAGTAAAAGTGGGCAATGATGTCATTTTGGAAAAAGCACCCAAATCAAACATAACCCTGCTATTGGAAGTAACCAAAACAGAACGGATTAAATAATGAAAAACGATGTCCCCCTGCCTGCCGGCAGGTATGTGGTTCAAAACAACAGAAATGAAAATAAGATTAAACATTTTTTTCGCTATTGCGGTTGTTCTCCTCACTTCAGGAGCTTATGCCCAATCGTTGCCCTTCATCACGTATCAAGATTACGGCTATACCAAGCCAATTAAGAAAGTTACGCAAATGTATTACAGCATAGATTATACAAATGACGGAAGCATAAAAAACGTAGAAGAAGTAGAAAAAGTAACCCAAACATTCAATGCAGACGGCAATATCGAAAGCTACGAAAACAAAAGTTATTTGGACGACAGTTGGGCAAAATCCCAAAGCACCTACAAAAACAAACGGTTAGCAAAAGAAATCTGGACACACAGCAATCCGTACCTGAACAGGACGTACACCTACCTTTACGACAAGCAAGGCAGGATTACCGAAGAAAAAATCCGTTTCAAAGACGGAAGCAAAAGCCATATCAAATTCCGCTACAAAGACAGTTTATTGACCGAAATAGAAGCCGATATAGACGGGACACAGTCCGTTACCGAGCGTTATTATTCTGCCAAAGACAAATTGTACAAAGAAATTCATCGGCAAAAAGTACCCAACGAAGCCGACATCGTAACCAACTATTTTTATCTCGAAGACAAGGAAATACTCTCTTTCGTAGAACCGCAAAGCTATTTCTATGCCACCGCTTACCTCAAAGATGCGATGGGTCATCATTCCGGTGAAATCAAATTTAAGCTCATCGAAGACAGCATTGTACAAGACAAACTATTGAAAGGCATTTTGCGTTTCGACAAAGAAGCACCAAACGCTAATCTGCCATTTGATTTACAGGCATATTCCGACCAAATTTTACAGGCATATGAGAAAACTAAACAAGAGCTAAAGCCTTACCGAATGGTGCTGTACTTACGTGACGAAAACAACAACATCACAGCCGAAGCCGAAGTAGATTTGAAAGCCAAAACCATTTCCGGTATCGGTTTTTTCAAAATGGAATTTGCCGATGGAACGATCACCGGAACAACTGAATTTAGTCATAAAAAGCTACATCTATTTGAAGCGATGTTGGAGCAAAACAAATTACCTTAAAACACATAATGGAATGAAAACGATAATACATAAATTTTTAGTAACAGCATTTTTTCTAATCACAATAGTTTCATCTCAAAAAACTTTTGCCAATGCCGCACAACCCGGCATTTGGAATGCAGGTGGTACGGTATTTACAATGCTCTATCCTGAAGACAGCCTGACGTTCAGGAAAGTGCAGATGCAACAGGAACGTATCTACATTCAACTGTACAAAGGCTATGCGGTGGTAAAAGGCGAATATATTTTTAAAAACACCACTTCCGAAAAGCTTAATTTTAAAATGGGCTATCCCGTAAACGGTATTTATTCGGGAGGCAGTGTAGATTTGAACCAGGTGCAGATTGACCAGCTCAATCAGTTCAAAATAAAAGCCAATGAAGTTTGGTTGCCATTGGTAGAACAGCAAAATGGCGAATACGGAAAAATAAACAGCTTTGGCGATAATTGGAAAGTATGGCAAATGGAATTCCTGCCCAAAGAAACCAAAAACGTAGCAGTATATTTTATCGTCAATACCAATAATGGAATTGTCAGAAAAGGAAATGAAAAGGAAAGCTACAATGCTTTTATTTACTTGCTCGAAAGTGGAAGCGTTTGGAAAAGTCCTATTGAAAAAGGAAATTTCTATGTTCAGCTAATGGATGGTTTACAAGAAAAAGACGTAAAAGGATTGTCAGATAATTTCGGTTTTCAATACAATAAAAGCGAACACATATTTTGGGGAAACAAAACAAATTTTTCCCCAACACCTAAAGACAATTTGATTGTAACGTATTCCAATCGAATAGAAAATTTTCAGTACGAAAACAGCATTGCCCAATCCGAAAACCTATTTACAAAGGTTGATAAATTAAGCAGTAAAAACCTTCAAAGCCTCAACTACACAACTGTATCATCAAAAAATCCTTACGAAGTTCAAAGAACATTTATTGGTAGCTTTCCGGGATTACTAACACTCTTTGTTATTTACGCACCGTTCATTATCGGAATTATTGTAGTAGCCATCATTATTTGGGCAATTGTCAAGTGGAGAAAGATTAAACGAAAAAACAAAAGAATGTAGTATGATAGCTTTAGCCTTATTATTTATCGTGATTATCGGTCTGCTGTCGGTCATCGTGTGGTTATTACAAAAATATTTTGAGATGTACAGCAGTCTGCATACCTCCGAGAGCAATCAGTCGGCAGAGTTGCAAAGCCATTTGTATTTGCAGAAAAACGAAATGGAAATCCTCCAAACGGAAGAAGAAATCAACGCACTAATAAAAAAACGGCTGACCGAAATGGAAGAGAAATTTCCAACGGAACAACCACAGGAAGAACTGTCGGAGATACTCATAGGAAACTTTAAAAAAGTGCTTCACTCCACATTAAACTTATTGAAAACAGAGCGGTATGAGCCATAGCCTTATGTTAATTTAATTAATTTACTGCATATTTTTCTGAATGTATTGGATAATATCATTCGGTTATACAACAGCATTTAGCTAATATGTTCAACTGTTTAACAACGAATATGACAAGATTTAAAACAATAATATATTTACTGTGTATCGGACTATTTTCGGTAAGCTCATTCGCACAAACAACACCATTAGCAGATAGCGTTGTACAATCCGTTCAAAAGCAAAAGGATTACAGCCGAAAGATTGAAATACTTCAAAAGAATATCAATGAGATTTACAATACAAAGTCTGATGAAACCTTAATACTTGCCCGGTTTGGTTACAACCTTGCTAATCAAAAAAAGGACAACGTAAACAAAGGTAATTTCTTACGGTTAATCGGGCTTTCACTGATGAAGAAAGGCAATGTAGATAGTGCATCTGTTTACTATTACAAAGCATTGAAAACATTAGAACCGACCAAAAACACCGAAAAACTGGGCTTGCTTTATGATGATATGGCACGGATGTATCGCAAGCTGAAGCAAACCAAAAGATCGTTGGAGTTTTATGATAAAGCCTTAAAATTATATGAGGCTGAAAATAATCTTGAAGGTATTGCACGTATCAATAATGAAAGTGGTGCTGTTTTCAGGGACGATTTAGCGGATTACAAAACCGCTAACGAACGCTTTGAAAAGTCATTGCGTATCCAGCGGCAACGAAATGACAGTGTGGGAATCGGATATGCACTGGAGTTTTTAGGTTATAACCAACTGCTCATAAAAGACTACAAAAAATCGGAAAGTTATCTGATGGAAGCATTGGCTATTCGTGAAAAATTGAAAGATGATTTTTCCACAATGCTGAATTATACGGCATTGGGAGAATATTATAACCAAACCAAACAACCGCTAAAATCCAATGAATATTTTGAAAAAAGCAATGCTTTAGCCAAAAAAATAAATTACCCCGATATTCAGAAATACAATTATGAAAACATCATGCACAATTACGAGATTTTGGGCGATTATAAAAATGCTTATCAAAACCTAAAAGCATTTAATGTACTCAACGATAGCTTGTACAATACCAAAAGGCTGAAAGATGTAGAAGAGATCAGTACCAAATACGAAACGGCTGAAAAAGAAAAAGAAATTGCTGAAAAAGAGCTTGCCCTTAAAAATCGTAATCAATGGATTTTCGGATTGGTAGCATTGGCGGTTATCATCGGACTGATTGGCTTCTTACTATACAAACAACAGACACTTAAAAACATTCAACAGCAGAAAGACAATGAACTAAAATTGGCATTGGAAAAAATAGAAAGTCAAAATAAATTGCAGGAACAACGGCTGTCTATCTCACGGGATTTACACGATAATATCGGAGCACAATTATCATTCATTGTTTCGACAATCGACACCATTAAATATTATGTTTCGGATAAAAACGACCGATTGATAAACAACCTCGACAATGTCGGAGTTTTCGCCAAAGAAACGATACAGGAACTTCGGGATACCATTTGGGCAATGAACAAATCCGGCATTACCATCACAGATTTACAGGCACGCATTGCTAACTTTATCGAAAAAGCAAAGCAATCCTATCCGAATATTCATATTTCATTGGTGATGGATAAAACTATTGCTGAACACACCGAATTTACAGGTTTACAGGGCTTAAATATTTTTCGCATCGTTCAGGAAGCTACCAACAATGCTCTTAAATATGCAGAAGCCAAACAGATCGAAATAGTAATAAACAAAGAAGATGGTACGATTCATTTCCTTGTAAAAGATAACGGAAAAGGATTTGTAGAAAATGAAATAGAACCCGGCAACGGACTGTTGAATATGCGGAAACGAGCTTTGGAATTGGGCAATGAATTAGAGTTGAGTTCGGATACAGAAAACGGAACAAGTGTGTCTTTCAGAGTTAATGATAAAAAGCAAAACTTATGAAAAAGAGTATAGCCATAATAGACGACAACAATTTTCTGATAAAAAGTGTAAAAGAAAAATTGTCGTTTTTTGAGGATATTGATATTTCCTTTTCTGCAAATGACGGTTTGGAGTGTATGGATAAAATTCAGATAAAAAGACAAACTGACTTAATCCTGATGGATATTGATATGCCCAAACAAAACGGTATCGAAACCACTGCTTTACTAAAACAAAAATATCCGCAGATAAAAATCATTATGCTTACCGTTTTTGATGATGACGAAAATATATTCAAAGCCATACAATCGGGTGCAGACGGCTATTTATTGAAAGATACTTCAGCACAGGAACTATATACTGCCATTATACAGACTTTGGAAGGCGGTGCGGTGATGACGCCCTCTATTGCAATGAGAACTCTTAATCTTTTACGTTCACCTTTGTCGGAAGAAACCAATACAACGGAAGAAACCGTAAAACTGACGAGTCGGGAAGTTGAGGTGTTGGAACAACTCTCCACTGGACTTCCTTATACTGCGATTGCTGAAAACTTGTTTATTTCTCCGTCTACCGTCCGCAGACACATTGAAAATATCTATCAAAAACTGCAGGTACATTCCAAAATTGAAGCAGTAGAACTGGCAAAGAAAAAACGGATTATTTGATTGTATAATATGTACTACGGCATCTAATTTTTTACTTAAAATCTTTGCATAAATCTGTGTCAGTTGAGTTTGATTAAGCAATTAATTCTTTTACCTTATTTTAGGCAATCAGATGTAGTCACATTCTCCAAGATATAATTTATAATTAAGACAAAGAGTACAGCTGATTAAAATGTGTCAACTAACAAGAGTCGAAGTTAAGCTATAAAACCAAAATGATTAAATTCAAGTTTTATGGCAGAAGAAAGAAGTATGACAAGGAGTTTAAGCTCAAAGTTGTTGAAGTAAGCTTTGCAAGAGGCAAGGTAAAAGAAGTTGCAGAGGAATATGGAATAGATCCTCAAATGCTTTCAGTGTGGCGTTCTCAATACAAGAATCACAAAGAGATAGCCTTTCCTGGAAATGGACGAAAAATGCAAACAGAAGCTGAGAATGTAAATTCCGATCATACTGACCACCCTTGTCCGGTTGATGTTGACCACCTAAAACAACCGTTTTTCTGATGCTATCGTAGCCTAAAAATCTGACTGTAGAATTAACAGTAAGAAATAATGGCGGGAAAACCGATAGACATGAGTAAATTTAGAGAATACTGAAATTACACAACTAGGGAAAGAGTAAGGTCTTTATTAGTAATTACCTTTGAATCTCCAGAAATACGGTCAAGGAGTACCTCCGTGTTTTTGAGCAAATGAAACTTACGTTTGAGGAGCTTGATGAGTTGAGTGATGTAGAACTGGAAGCGCGGTTTATTAAACCTGTAGAACCGGATCAGAATCCAAGAATCAGGGCTTTGTACGCCTACTTCCCTTTGGTAGAAAGGAAGCTTTCCAAAACCGGAGAAACCAAAACAAAGTTATGGTTGGAGTACAAGGAAAAGCACCCGGATGGATTACAGCGTTCACAGTTCTGTGCGCATTATATGAACTGGATAAAGTAGCACTGAAACCAAAACCAAACAAACGGCAATAAATAAAATGGCAAAACGGAGACTGATCATTCACACATCCGACCTGATGCAGATCACTGGCAAATCCCAGCGCCATTGTCAGTACCTTATTTGCCGCATGCGCGAATTCTTCAATAAAGCCTCCCATCAATACATCACAATCAAGGAGTGCGCCCAATACTTGGGACTAGATCCGGAAGAGGTGGATAGTGTTTTGAATGGGTGAGTGGAGTTGATCTACAAACCTAAAAACAAGTAAGATAAATTACGCAACTATTTGGATATCAAAAAATTTTCAGATTAGTTTATTTGTGGTATTTTCGTGCCGCTAAACTGAAAAGTATAGCCACAGAAAACCACATTTTATGAAAACGAGTCAATTCAAGCTAAATCCCTGTAAGGATTTGGCAGTAACCACAAATGCCTTATCGTTAAAACAAGGCGAAATCATAGACAGCCTGCAAGCACATTTTACGGACCACAGGTCTTGCTATTAATGCACTATTTAGTGTGTTCAAAGTCAAGAAATTCAAATTTCCTAAGTTTCAAAATCCAAATCGATCACTGGATCGTAGTTTACTTTTTATTGCATGAAAAAATTACTTAAGAACAACTGGAGTAAGGTTAAAGTATTCGCCTTGTTAGTATGCTTCAGTACACTGAATTCTTGGGCACAACCGGGCACCAATGATCCTACCTTTAATCCAACCGACATCGGCTTCGGCTTTGGAGATGCAGCAAATGGTGCTGTTTTGTCAAGCTCCACACAACCCGATGGAAAAATCATCATCGGGGGGGCGTTCTTTTCCTACAATGGAACAGGCAGAAACCGGATTGCGCGCCTGAATGCAGACGGAAGCCTTGATGCCACTTTTAACCCTGGAACAGGAGCAAACGGTAATGTTTTAACAACCTCCATACAAAGCGATGGAAAAATCATCATCGGGGGCAATTTCACTTCTTACAATGGAACAGGCAGAAACTACATTGCCCGCCTGAATGAGGATGGAAGCCTTGATGCTACTTTTAATCCAGGTACAGGAGCAAGCTTTGTTGTTCAGACAACCTCCATACAAAGCGATGGTAAAATCATCATCGGGGGTTTTTTCACTTCCTACAATGGAACAGGTAGAAACCGGATTGCGCGCCTGAATGCGGATGGAAGCCTTGATACCACTTTTAATCCAGGTACAGGAGCAAGCAGTACTGTTCGGACCACTTCCATACAAAGCGATGGTAAAATCATCATCGGTGGCGACTTCACTTCCTACAATGGAACAAGCAGAAACCGGATTGCCCGCCTGAATGCGGACGGAAGCCTAGACGCCACTTTTAACCCTGGAACAGGAGCAAATAGTATTGTTTATACAACCTCCATACAACCCGATGGAAAAATCATTATCGGAGGCGACTTCACTTCCTACAATGGAACAGGTCGAAACTACATTGCCCGCCTCAATGCTGACGGAAGCCTTGATGCCACTTTTAACCCAGGAACAGGAGCAAATAGTATTGTTCGGACATCCTCCATACAAAGCGATGGAAAAATCATCATCGGGGGAAGTTTCACTTCCTACAATGGAACAGGTAGAAACTACATTACTCGCCTGAATGCTGACGGAAGCCTTGATGCCACTTTTAACCCTGGAACAGGAGCAAACAGTACTGTTTGGACAACCTCCATACAACCCGATGGTAAAATCATCATCGGGGGCGAATTCATTTCTTACAATGGAACAGGTAGAAACCGGATAGCCCGCTTGAATGCGGATGGAAGCCTTGATGCCACTTTTATCCCTGGAACAGGAGCAAACAGTTTTGTTCGGACAACCTGCATACAACCAGATGGTAAAATCATCATCGGAGGCGAATTCACTTCCTACAATGAAACAAGTAGAAACTACATTGCCCGCCTCAATGCGGATGGAAGCCTTGATGCTTCTTTTAACCCTGGAACAGGTGCAAACAGTGTTGTTCGGACAGTCTCTATACAACCCGATGGTAAAATCATCATCGGGGGGAGTTTCAATTCCTACAATGGTACAGGTAGAAACTACATTGCCCGCTTGAATGCGGATGGAAGCCTTGATGCCACTTTTAACCCTGGAACAGGAG
>CAZCIV010000018.1:0-2842 GCA_964498595.1 uncultured Flavobacterium sp. | reverse complement strand
GCCCGCTTGAATGCGGATGGAAGCCTTGATGCCACTTTTAACCCTGGAACAGGAGCAAACAACATTGTTAATACAATGTCCATACAAAGCGATGGTAAAATCATCATCGGGGGTTTATTTACTTCCTACAATGGAACAGGTCGAAACTACATTGCCCGCCTGAATGCGGATGGAAGCCTTGATGCCACATTTAACCCTGGAACAGGAGCAAGCAATAATGTAAGTACAATGTCCATACAAAGCGATGGTAAAATCATTATCGGGGGCGATTTCAATTCCTATAATGGAACAGGTATAAACCGGATTGCCCGCTTGAATGCGGACGGAAGTCTTGATGCCACATTTAATCCTGGAACAGGAGCAAACGGTACTGTTTTGACATCCTCCGTACAACCCGATGGTAAAATCATCATCGGGGGCGATTTCACTTTCTACAACGGAACAGGTAGAAACCGAATTGCTCGCCTGAATGCGGACGGAAGCCTAGATGCCACTTTTAACCCTGGAACAGGAGCAAACAGTTATGTTTATACAACCTCCATACAAAGCGATGGAAAAATCATTATTGGAGGAAATTTCACTTCCTACAACGGAACAGCTAGATACCGAATTTCCCGCATGAATGCGGATGGAAGCCTAGATGCCACTTTTAACCCCGGAACAGGAGCAAACAATTTTGTTTTGACAACCTCCATACAAAGCGATGGTAAAATCATCATCGGGGGCTATTTCACTTCCTACAATGGAACAGGCAGAAACCGGATAGCACGCTTGAATACAGCCTGCGGTGTAATTAGCGGTACCACTATCATCACAAACGTAGCTTGTTTCGGAGGAACAACTGGAGCAATTAACTTAACGCCTTCTGGTGGAGTTGGTCCTTACACGTTTGACTGGGGAAGCGGAATTACTTCCGAAGATAGAACTGGTTTAACTGCTGGTACTTACTCTGTAACCATTACTGATGCTAATTTATGTACTGGAACTGTAAACGTAACGGTAACACAACCAACTTCTGCAGTTTCTGGAACTACAGTAGTAACCAACGTTGCCTGTTTTGGTGGCAATACAGGAGCAATCAACTTGACACCAACCGGTGGAGTAGGTCCGTACACATTCAACTGGGGTGGAGGGGTAACAACTGAAGACCGTACTTCTTTAACAGCTGGGACATATTCCGTAACCATTACCGATGCAAACAGCTGTACAGCGATCGTAAGTGCAACAGTAACAGAACCGGCAGCAATCACACAATCAGTGAGTGCAAGCGCGTGTGATTCGTACACATTGAACGGACAGACATACACCTCGAGTGGAGTTTACACGCAAGTGTTAACAGCACAGAACGGCTGCGATTCTACCTTGACGTTGAATTTAACCATCAACAATTCGACAACAAGCTCCATGACCGTTACCGAATGTGATTCCTATACCTTGAATGGGCAAACCTACACGGCATCGGGAGTATACACGCAACTCTTTACAAATGCTGCTGGCTGTGATTCTACGCTGACGTTGAACCTAACAATCAACAACTCTAATGCTGGATCTGAATCAGTAACGGAATGTGATTCGTATACTTGGTCAGCCGACGGAACAACATATACAACATCCGGAACATACACCGCCGTTTTGACAAACATGAATGGTTGTGATTCTATGCTGACGTTGAATTTAACCATCAACAATTCGACAACAAGCTCTATGACCGTTACCGAATGTGATTCCTATACCTTGAATGGGCAAACCTACACGGCATCCGGAGTATACACGCAACTCTTTACAAATGCTGCTGGCTGTGATTCTACATTGACGTTGAACCTAACAATCAACAACTCCAATGCTGGATCTGAATCAGTAACGGAGTGTGATTCCTACACATGGTCGGCAAATGGAACAACATATACAACATCCGGAACATATACAGCTGTTTTGACCAACATGAATGGTTGTGATTCATTAGCAACTTTAAACTTAACGATCAACAATTCTACTGCACATTCAATTACAGAAACCGCATGTGATTCTTACACCTTGAATGGACAAACATACACGGCATCTGGAGCATACACACAAATTTTGACAAATGCTGCTGGCTGTGATTCTACATTGACCTTAAACTTGACAATAAATTCCTCGCCAGCTGGCTCAGCCACCTTAAATGCGAATAATTCTATAATTGCAACCGGTGGAACCCAATATTCTTGGATTAACTGCGCAACGGGTCAGATTATTCCGGGAGAGAATAGCGATGTTTATTCCCCAACAGCCAATGGCATCTATGCTGCAATTGTATCCAACAGTACAAATTGTTCTGATACTACAAACTGCATCACTGTTAGCACAATTGGGATTGACGAGAATAATAAAATGAATATTATCATTAGTCCAAACCCAACAGACGATCAGGTTGTGATTCAATTTGATGGTAATGAAGCCAATTTGATCATTCGCGACATGCAAGGAAAGATTGTATACGATGCATCGATATCATCCAAGACGAGCATATCCTTGCAGCATTTTGACACCGGTGTGTACTTGTTCGAATTAAGAACTGGTTCAGAACTTGTCATAAATCGTGTTGTCAAAAACTAATAATATCATTACAGATTAGAGAGGGATGCACATTTGCGCATCCCTTTTTTTTACGATCTTATTTAACATTAAAATTGATATTATTTGAACCTTTTTATAGTTCTTAAGAGTTATATTTGTGTTGTAAATCGTTCTTTAATAGGCATCAAAAGACTACAAAATTTTTGTCAGCAAGTTTGTCAGCAGATTTTGTAGAACTCCTTGAAAAGCTTTTAAATAAAAGGAAAAGAGAATATTATTGGTATCC
>CAZCIV010000017.1:0-17949 GCA_964498595.1 uncultured Flavobacterium sp. | reverse complement strand
ACTAATTTATCGTGAACGGTTTTTGATTTCATAAACAATCCAAATGCATACAATCCTAAAAGTGGTCCATACGTATAACTTGCTACTTTGAAAATCATAGTTACCACGGATTTATCATTTAATGAATTAAAAATAATAATCACTAAAAACATCAAGAAAGAAAATCCAATATGTACCAAATGACGTGTTCTAACAGCATTAGGTTTATTTTGGTTTTCCGCTTTGTCCATTCCTAAGAAATCCACGCAAAATGATGTTGTTAAAGCCGTTAAGGCAGAATCTGTAGTTGCAAATGTGGCTGCTGTTAATCCTAATAAAAAAATAATTGCTGGAAAAATACTCAAATGATTAAAAGCAATTTCAGGGAAAAGTAAATCGGTGCGTTTTATACCATCCACCATTGGAACCGATATACCATTTTTTTCTGCATATAAGTAAAGTAAAGCTCCAACACTTAAGAAGAATATGTTTATCACCACGAAAATTCCGGTAAAAGAAAACATGTTTTTTTGTGCCTCTTTGATATTAGCACAACTTAAATTCTTTTGCATCAAATCTTGGTCTAATCCAACCATAGCGATGGTTACGAAGATACCGCCTAAAATCTGTTTCCAAATATAGTTACCTTTTAAATAATCTTCATAGAAAAACACTTTAGAATAATTACTGTTTTTTACAGTTTCAAAAGCATCAACAAATCCTAAATCTAAACTATTACAAATAAAAATAATCGTCAAGAACACCGAAGAAACTAAGAAAAATGTTTGAAGCGTATCGGTAATGATAATTGTTTTCAAACCGCCACGATAAGTATAAGCAAAAATTAAGGCAAGCGAAATTAATACGGTAACAGCAAACGGAATTTCGAAATCATCAAAAACAAATCGTTGCAACACAATTACTACTAAATACAAACGAAAAGCCGATCCAATCGTTCTACTAATCAAGAAAATAGTAGCAGCAGTTTTATAACTCACAACACCTAATCGTTGTTCAATATAACCATAAATCGAAGTTAAATTCATTCGGTAGTATAAGGGAAGTAATACTGTTGCGATAATGATAAAACCAATCGCATTTCCTAATACAAACTGGAAATATTTAAATTGCAAATCAGGATTGCCTACTTCTCCTGGAACGGAAATAAATGTCACGCCAGAAAGCGCTGTTCCAATCATTCCAAAAGCAACTAAATACCATTTTGCATTTTTATTCGCCTTGAAAAAAGCATCATTACTACTATCTTTTTTACTAACAAAATTGGAAATCAAAATCAGAATTCCGAAGTAAATAATAATAATAGCTAAAATAGTTCCTGATGTCATATGTTGGTTTTTGGTTGTGCTAAAATAGAAATAAATGAGAATATGGAGCATAGAAAATAGAAAAAAGACTGGATGAAAAATTTTAACCTTCTATTTTCTGTAATCTATTTTCTTTTTTCAAAATTGACTACTTTTGCTAAATGGAATTACCATCAAAATTACTTGAAAACGCGGTTAACGAAATGTCGCAATTACCAGGAATTGGTAAAAGAACAGCATTGCGTTTGGTACTACATTTATTAAAGCAACCTGTGGAGCAAACAGAGGTTTTGTCATTCGCTTTAACTGCTATGCGAAATGATATTCAATACTGTAAAGAATGTCATACAATTGCAGATGATGAAATATGTGGTATTTGTTCGAATTCAAGTCGAGATAAATCGCTGATATGTGTAGTGGAAGACGTTCGCGATGTGATGGCATTAGAAAACACAGGAATGTTTAAAGGAGTTTATCATGTTTTAGGTGGGAAAATTTCTCCGATTGAAGGTATTGGGCCAAGTCAATTAAAGATTACGTCATTAGTTGAGAAAGTAAAAGCAGGAAACGTAGCTGAAATCATATTTGCATTAAGTTCAACTATGGAAGGTGATACGACTAATTTTTATATTTACAAACAGATTAAAGAATTCGAAATTAAAACATCAACAATTGCAAGAGGAATTGCGGTTGGAGATGAGTTGGAATATGCAGATGAAGTAACTTTAGGAAGAAGTTTGCTAAATAGAATCCCTTTTGAAACTTCAATTAAGCCTTATTGATAAAATTTCAATCAAAATTCAACAATAACTTCGTTTTTTTAATTGTAAAAACTATATTTGTTACTTAATTTAGAGTATTTATATTTTGTTTTTTAATCCTAAATAATGCTCAAAATAAGTATAGATTTCAAATGAAAAAAATATTTTTTTTATCCATAGCTACAGTTTTGTTAACTTCTTGTATTTCTAATAAAGATTTAATATATCTGCAATCATCTGCTTCAGTTAAATCAGATTCCATAGAAGTTGCTCAAGTAATTTCAAAACCATACAGAATTCAAACTAGCGATATTTTGAGTATTAATATTAAAGCATTAGATCAGAAGTTAGTAGATATGTTTGCTATTTCACAATCTTCTAGTGCTGGTCAGTCTCAGGCATCAACACAAACATTGTATTTTAATGGTTATACAGTAGATGATCATGGAAATATTAGAATTCCCATATTAGGAGAGTTAAACGTATTAGGATACACCACTGATGAGGTTAGACAAAAAATTGAAAAAAAACTTTTAGAGGAATATTTTAAAAAAGAAGCGAATATTTTTATAACGGTTAAATTAGCTGGTTTGAGATATACAATAAACGGAGAAATTGGGAGTCCAGGAACAAATGTTTTATATCAAGACAAAGCTACAATAATGGAGGCAATTGCAAATTCAGGTGACATAACAACTACTGGAAACAGAAAAGAGGTTCAAATTATTAGAAAATTCCCTCATGGTTTTGAAACTTTTAGTATTGATTTAACAAGTGCAAATGCAATGAATTCCCCTTACTTTTATATTCAGCCAAACGATTATATCATAGTTAAACCACTTAAACAAAAATCTTGGGGAACAGGAGTTACAGGGGTTCAATCAGTAGCAACAATAATGACAGCTATTTCTCTAATTACAACATTAATTGTTTTATCTAAAACTTTGTAATAATGTTAGATACTAAAGATTTTAATTTTTTTGATTCTCAAAATTCATTTGATTTTAAGGGTTTTCTTTTAAAAATAATTGGTTATTGGAAATGGTTTTTACTTTCTTTAATCATAACTTTTGTTTATGCATACAATGTAAATATCAGAAAAGAAAGCATTTATGGTATGGAGTCTTTGATTGTAGTAGAAGATCAAAACAATCCATTTTTTACTTCCAATACAAGTTTGGTTTTTAATTGGGGAGGAACATCTGACAAAGTACAAACGATCATTACCACATTAAGATCGCGCTCTCATAATGAAATTGTTGTTGATAAATTGCAATACTACATAAGTTATCTAACAAAAGGAGAATATTACTTTAAAGATGCATATGGAGAGGTTCCTTTTTATGTTCAAATTGACAAATCTAAAGGGCAATTGTTTGGACAATTAATAAAAATTAAGTTTTCATCTCCAACTCAATATGAATTGACTGTTGATTTTGGAGAAAATACAACAACCAGTGTAGTTTATTACAATGATTTATCGGTCAAACCTATTAATATCTCCGGAGGAGAGTTTAAAAGAATGTTTAAAATTAATGAATTGATTGATCTTCCATTTTTAAATTTTAAATTAAATATTAAACCAGAAGCTTTTGATTATTTAAATAAAGAATACTATTTAAGGTTTGATGATTTTAATAGTACTGTTGCTAATTACAGAAATATTGATGTAGCTGCAGATGCAAAAGCTTTATCTGTAATTAGATTACAAATGGAAGGGCCTAACAAGTATAGATTGGTAGAATATTTAAATACAACGGTTAAAACCTTACAAAAAATACAACTAGAAAGTAAAAATCAATTTGCAAATAATACTATTAGTTTTATAGATAGCACTCTTAATGTTATGGAAAGTCAAATTAAGGATGCTGAAAATGAGTTGAAAGAATTTCGACGTGGAAAAAATATTCTCGAATTAGAGGGGGCTGAATCAGGAAGCGCTTTAAGTGCTAAATTGTCAGGTTATGATGTTGAAAAAGATGCTATCAATAGAAAAATTGCATATTATAATTTATTGAAAAATTATTTAGAAAAAACTACTGATTATTCTAAATTGCCTGCACCAACTGTTGCAGGTATTGATGATCCTAATGTCATTGGAAATGTTTCTAAACTAATTCAGCTCTCAGCAGAAAGAGCAAATATGTCTTATTCCGTAAAAAACAAAAAGTTATTTTCGGAGTTTGATGTTGAAATGGAGTCAACTAAAAAAGTATTATTAGAAAATATCACAAGTGCTAAAAGTGGGTTAAGTTTAGATTTATCACTCATTAATAAAAATATCGCAAGAGCTTAGGGTGAAGCTAGTTTATTACCTGAAAATAAACAAGAACACATTAAAATAACAAGAAAATATAATCTTAAAGATAAAATTTATAGTTCTTTTTTAGAAAAAAGAAGTGAAGCAGAAATTGTTAAGGCAGCTAACATATCGGATATTAGTTTTTTAGATCCTGCTAAAGATGTTGGAGGGGGATTAAGAGGGCCTAAAACAAGCGTTAATTATATTTTAGCAGCTGTCATAGGCTTTTTAATACCGTTATTAGTAGTGTTTATTATAGTCTTGCTTGATAATAATATTAACACTGCTGAGGATATTCAAAAATTAACAGCAATTCCTTTAATTGGTGTTGTAGGATTGAAAAATGTAAGATCTAATTTGGCTGTTTTTGAAAAGCCAAAATCACCTTTATCGGAATCCTTTAGGGCAATTCGTTCCTCGCTACAATTTATGTATAAAAAGCAACACAAACAAGATGCTATTATCTTAATGCTTACATCTTCAGTAAGTGGTGAGGGAAAAACATTCTGTTCTATAAATTTAGCAACAGTTTTTGCACTTAGTGAGAAAAAGACAGTTATTGTGGGTTTGGATTTAAGAAAACCAAGAATTTTTGGTGATTTTAATATTGATAATATTGTTGGTGTGGTAAATTATTTAATTGGTCAAAAAACTATAGACGAAGTAATTCAAAATACTCATATTCCAAATTTAGATGTAATTCCTTCTGGGCCAATACCTCCAAATCCTTCAGAATTATTGATGAGCGATGCTATGAAAGAGATGATTGATGAGTTGAAAACAAAATACGACTACATAATACTCGATACACCTCCTGTAGGGCTAGTTGCTGATGCCTTAGAACTAGCTAATTTCTGTGATGCTACTTTATACGTAACAAGGCAAGGATTTACAAAAAAAGCAATGCTAAATGTAGTAAATGAAAAACATAGAAGAGGGGAATTGCGAAACATAAGTATTGTGTTTAATGGATTTCAAAATAAAGCTAAATATGGTTATGGTTACGGATACGGATATGGGTATGGAACCTATGGAGAAGGTTATCACGATGAACAAAAACCAAAATCAAAGTGGGAAAAGATAGTAAGTAAGTTTAATAAGAAAGGCTAAACTAACCTTGTAATGTCATGATTAGAATTAAAAATAAAAGAATACTTATAACGGGGGGTGCTGGTTTTATTGGTTCCAACCTTTGTGGGTATTTTTTAGAGCATAATGAAGTAGTTTGTTTAGATAATTTTTCTACGGGATATCGTCATAATATTGAGTCTTTTTTATCGCATCCAGGGTTTACTTTGATTGAAGGGGATATTAGAAATTTTGAGACTTGTACATTAGCTGTCACGGGTGTTGATTTTGTATTGCATCAGGCGGCGTTAGGGAGTGTTCCGCGATCTGTTAATGATCCTATTACTTCTAATGAAGTTAATGTTTCGGGTTTTTTGAATGTTTTAATGGCAGCCCGAAATGCTAATGTTAAGCGTTTTATTTATGCTGCAAGTTCTTCTACGTATGGAGATTCAGTTTTGCTTCCTAAAGTTGAGGATGTTATAGGTAAGCCTCTTTCACCTTATGCGGTTACGAAGTATGTAAACGAATTGTATGCAGCTGTTTTTAGTAAAACGTATGGAATAGAAACTATAGGGTTACGTTATTTTAATGTTTTTGGAAGGAATCAAGATCCTGGGGGGGCTTATGCTGCGGTAATTCCTAAATTTGTGGCGCAGTTTATTAGACATGAAAGCCCGGTGATTAATGGAGATGGTAATTTCTCACGTGATTTTACTTATATAGATAATGTGGTTCAAATGAATGAGTTGGCCATGTTGACAGATAATCCGGAAGCGGTGAATACGGTATATAATACCGCTTTTGGGGAGCGAACGACTTTAAACGAGTTAGTTCATACGTTGAAGGAGTTTCTTTCTGTTTATGATGAAAAAATTGCTACCATTCCTATTGTGTATGGTGAAAATAGAGTTGGGGATATTCCACATTCTTTGGCAAGTATTGACAAGGCAAGTCGTTTGTTGAATTACCAACCTAAATTTTCTATGCGTGCGGGTTTAAAAGAAGCGGTAGCATGGTATTGGGATAATTTGCAGGATAGAAATAAATAGTGACAAGTAAAGTTTTTATTACAAATAGTCTCTCCGAAGTTCCGAACCTACGGAATGCAGTTGGGTAAAGGTTTTGTTTTAAAATAATATTAGGTGGAATATTGTTGTTGTAGTTCTCGATACAATTTTTTAAACGAAAAATGCTAATTTTTCGTTTAAAAAATCATTCAAAGTGACGTGGGAGTTGGGAGAGATAAGGGAATAGAGATAAGGGAATAGGGATAAGGGAATAGGGAATAGGGAATAGGGAATAGGGATAAGGGAATAGGAATAAGGGATAAGGGAAAAGGGTTGAGAAGGTTAAAAGAAAAAGTAAACGTTAAAAGTAAAACAATACTATAATGATTAAAAATATCTGTTGTATCGGTGCGGGATATGTTGGAGGGCCTACGATGGCTGTTATTGCGCAAAAGTGTCCTCATATTAAAGTTACCGTGGTGGATTTAAATGAGAATCGAATTGCGGCTTGGAATGATGAGAATGTTGAAAATATTCCTATATATGAGCCTGGCTTAAGCACTGTTGTGGCAGAGGCTAGAGGGCGAAATTTGTTTTTTTCTACGGATGTAGATAAAGCAATTGATGAAGCGGATATGATTTTTATATCGGTGAATACACCTACGAAGACGTATGGTGTGGGTAAGGGTATGGCGGCTGATTTGAAGTATATCGAATTGTGCGCGCGTCAGATTGCACGTGTGGCTAAAAATGACAAAATTGTAGTTGAAAAATCTACCTTGCCCGTGCGAACTGCAAGTGCTATTAAAGAGATATTAGAGCATACTGGTAATGGGGTGCAGTTTCAAATCTTGTCTAATCCTGAATTTTTAGCGGAAGGGACAGCCATAGCCGATTTGTTTGCACCTGATAGGGTTTTGATTGGTGGTGATACCACAGTTGAAGGGCAAAAAGCGATTCAGACTTTGGTTGATGTTTATGCGCATTGGGTGCCAAAAGATAAAATTTTAACCACAAATGTATGGTCGTCAGAATTATCTAAATTAACGGCTAATGCGTTTTTAGCACAGCGCGTTTCATCTATCAATTCGCTTAGTGAGTTGTGTGAGAAAACGGGAGCTGATGTAAATGAAGTTGCCAAAGCTATTGGTTTGGATAGCCGTATTGGTTCCAAATTTTTGAAAGCTTCGGTAGGTTTTGGAGGTTCTTGTTTTCAAAAAGATATTTTAAATTTGGTTTACATTGCCAAATCATATGGATTGCATGAAGTTGCGGATTATTGGGAGCAAGTTATCATTATGAATGACCATCAAAAGCGTCGTTTTGCTACCAATATTATCAAGACTTTGTATAATACGGTTTCGGGTAAAAATATCACTTTTTTGGGTTGGGCCTTTAAAAAAGACACTAATGATACTAGAGAATCAGCGGCTATTTATGTGGCGGATGATTTGTTGAGTGAACAAGCTATTATTAGGATTTACGATCCAAAAGTTAGTGAGGTACAAATTCAATATGATTTGAATTATTTAGCCACTCGAACTTCTGTTCAGAATGCGCAAGGGGTTCAGGTTTTTCAGGATCCGTATGCGGCTTGTAAAGATGTTCATGCTATTGCTGTTTTAACAGAGTGGGATGAATTTAAGACTTATGATTGGCAAAGAATTTATGATGGCATGTTAAAGCCTGCTTTTGTTTTTGATGGTCGCAATTTGTTGGATCGTTCCGAAATAGAAGCCATTGGATTTACTTATTATGCCATTGGGTCTTAAGATTATTTCATGTAAAAGGGGACTTTCTTTAAAAAAAAACTTAAATTTGTAGTATTAAATACATAATTATGAAAAAAATAGCTTTAGCATTAGTTTGTTTATTTGCATTGAGTGTTTCTGCGCAAGATGCGAAGAAATGGACTGTAGGAGTGGGTGTGAATTTTATAGACAATAGTAATTCTCAAAATGGTAATTATTTTAATGTATCCAATTGGAATTCTACTTTGTCGGTATCTAAATTATCAGCCCAGTATGAATTTTATAAAAACTTTGCGGTATCCTCTGAATTTACATTTAATAGATTGGATAAAGATAAAGACCAAAATGGTGGAGTAATTGAATCCAATTTATCTTATTTTGGTTGGGATTTTAATGGACGTTACAATACGGCTGGTTTATTCAAATTGCCTTCTAAGTATGTTATTGAGCCTGTTGTAGGTGTTGGGCTTTCATGGACAGATGGCATTTCCAATCAAAGTCTAAATGCGGGTCTTGCTTTTGGTTATTTCTTTAATGATGTTTATGGAGTTCGTTTGCAAACTTTAGGTAAATTTGCTTCGGAAACAGATACTACTGTTGGTAACAATATGATTCAACACTCAATAGAATTGATTTTTAAATTATAAACAATACTATACAATTTGTAAAGCACCTTTTTTAGGTGCTTTTTTTATCTTATTTCATCATGAATTGGTATGCTTTATATACAAAACCACGTAATGAAAAAAAAGTCGCCGAACGTCTTTTTCAGCTTGGTATTGAGGTTTATTGCCCCTTAGTAATTACCACTAAAAAATGGTCTGATCGGTATAAAAAAGTGGAGGTTCCTTTATTGCCTTCTTATGTCTTTGTTCGGCTTGCAGCAGCTGATCGAAGCTTGGTTTTTCAGGTGCCTGGAATTGTACAATATGTCTATTGGTTAGGAGCGCCTGCCGTTATTTTACCTCATGAAATAGCTGCTTTAAAAGACCAGTTGGCTCAGCCTGTTGTTCAGGTGCAAATTGCTAATTTAAAACCAAATGATGCAGTTCCAATTGAAGACGGTGCCTTTAAGGGAGAAATGGCAACGGTAAAACAAATCACGGCTAATCGCATTACCCTAATCTTACAATCGTTAAATCTTTTATTGACTATTGATCGTTAGTTTAGTCATGTACTTTATTTTACATTTAATCCTGGAATTATCAATTTGAAATGATTGATAACGTCTTCTTTTTCTAATTCGTGAATACGATTTAAAAACAGTAAAGATTCTTCAATAGTATCTTCACATGGATTTTCTTCTTGTGCAATTACAATTTTAGGATGGTAGGTTGGGTACGTTTTTGCAGTTTCGGTTAGAACCTCTTCATATAATTTTTCACCTGGACGCAATCCTGTAAATACAATTTCTATGTCTTTATTAGGTGTTTTACCTGAAAGGCGAATCATTTTTTCGGCAAGGTCAATAATTTTGATTGATTTCCCCATATCGAATAAATAAGTTTGTCCTCCTGCTCCCATTGCGGCTGCTTCGATCACTAATTTACAAGCTTCAGGGATGGTCATGAAGAATCGATTTACTTCGGGATGTGTTACAGTTAAAGGTCCACCTCTTTTTATTTGTTCTTGAAATAAATGCACCACAGAGCCGTTAGAGCCTAATACATTTCCAAATCGAGTTGAAACAATTTGGGTTTTGTGGGTGTTTCTTTTACAATTAAAAGCGGTATGGCTTAGCATTTCTGCAAATCGTTTGCTAGCTCCCATAATATTTGTAGGGTTTACCGCTTTGTCTGTTGAAATGAAGACAAAATTATGAACCCCATATTTTAAAGATAAGTCGACACAATTTTTTGTTCCAAAAACATTTACTTTAATAGCTTGTTTGTAGTTTTTCTCTAATACAGGTACATGTTTGTATGCAGCGGCATGGAAAACTGTTTCTGGGCGGTATTTGTTAAAAACGGTCTCCAATTCTTTAAAATTGGTAACATCTACCAATTCAAATTCCATTTCACATTTGTGTTTTTTGTTTTCAAAATACAATTCGATGTCATGAAGGGGTGTTTCCGCTTGGTCTAAAATGATTACTTTTTTAGGTTTGAAATTCACAATTTGTTTGGCAAGTTGCGAACCTATTGAGCCTGCTCCTCCTGTAATTAAGATGGTTTTGTCTTTAAATTGTTGGATTATTTTTTCGTTATTTACTTCGATAGTTTCTCTAAAAAGCAATTCTTCTAGATTGTATGTTTTTAAAGTTTCTTCAGAAGCGATACTTTGGTTTTCAATTAATTCGGGTTTAAATACTTTAATGTTGTATTTGATGCAGTCGTCGATTAATTTAGTTTCAATTGCTTCTGGTAAGTAATCTTTAGTTAATACAATATTTTTAATGTTTTTCCATCTCAAAAAGTAAATCAAATGTTCTTTATTGCTTGCAATTACGTTTATTCCTGCAACTTTCTTTCCATTCAACGAAGGGTTGATGTCTAAGAAACAAATAAGATGGAATTGACTATCATTAGAATTTAAAGTTTCTATAATGCTAATATTGTGAGGATTTACGCCTATTATGGCAATATTCGCTTTACTAATTACTAGGTTTTGTTGGCTTAAATTTTGAAAAAGGAATTTTACAAAAACGCGAAATCCAACTAATACAAAAAAGATTAAAAAACTAGAGTAAAATAGGGTGTAAATTACAAAAATATGATGCCCGTCGATAAAGTAATATAGGGTGTCAATTAGAACTAGTGTTGTGAATGCACTAAAAACCGATTTGAACACTCTCGCCATATCATTCAGTGTAGAATAGCGAATAATTCCGGTATGTGTTTTAAAAAGTAATAAATAAAGTAAGTAAGTTGAAATAGTAATTGCGAATCGTATAATAAAAGGGAATTCTTGATAGAAAACAATTCCTAATTGCTTGAAAAAGATGTAACTAGTAAAACTACTTGTTACTACTAAAATTGCGTCAATAAAAAAGATTACCCAAGAAGGTAAAATTCGGAGTTTAACCAAGGCTTTTTGTAGTAGTAAAAATCTATTCATAAAAACAAAATTAGCTAAAAGATTTTGATTAAAAAATTTTAAAAATTCCCATT
The DNA here is from genome assembly GCA_964498595.1 of uncultured Flavobacterium sp. GTDB lineage: Bacteria > Bacteroidota > Bacteroidia > Flavobacteriales > Flavobacteriaceae > Flavobacterium. Next base: position 6,643 of record CAZCIV010000017.1, on the reverse strand, counting down.
AAATTATTATATGGGTGTAATAATTTGAATACAAATATTGATATTTAAAAAACAATAAAAAATAAAAAAGGTATATTTGCAGGAAATAAATTAATAAGTGTGAAAAATAGATTTTTTTTTATACCCATTAGCGTTTGTATGTTAGTTCTTTTTCTCACTTCGTGTGCTAGTAAAAAAGAGTTGCTTTATTTTAACCAATCTTTGCCAGTTTCTCAAGACTCTTTTCAATGGTCAGCGATATACATACAGCCCAATGACATCCTTAGTGTAAAGATTACGACGGATGTGCCCGAATTAGCTTTGGCTTATAATATTGCTCCTTCTCAGCAAACTAATATTCAAGGCGTAAGTGCTCAATTACAAGGTTATTTAGTGGCTAATGACGGAACCATTAATATTCCTATTTTAGGAGTGCAACACCTTAAGGGTTTGACATTAGATCAGGCTGAAAAACAAATTCAAAAGGCTTTGATTGAAAAAGGTTTTTTAAAAAATCCAGTGGTTATTTGTCGTTTGTTGAATGCTAAGTTTACGGTTTTGGGAGAAGTAAAAACGCCTGGCACTTTCACGTTTTATGAGAATAGTTTGACTTTATTGCAAGCTTTAGGGATGTCAGGTGATTTGACAATTAATGGTATAAGAAAGATTACTATTATTCGTACAGAGAATGGAAAGCAAACCTATGGGACAGTGGATTTAACTAAGAATGATTGGTTTACTTCTCCTTATTATTTTGTAAAGCCAAATGATGTTATTATAGTAGATCCTAATACGGCAAAAGTTAAGTCGGCTGGAATTATTGGAAATCCTGGAAATATATTATCTATACTTTCGGTATTGTTATCGAGTATTATTTTAATTAAAAATTTTTAATCTACCATGCAACCTGTTTCCTTTCAAGAAAATCAAGAACCAACTGTTGATGTAAAAGAGCTGTTATTTAAATATTTGGCTTTTGTACATTGGATCGTATTGGGGGTAGTAGTTGCTTTAGTGATTGCTTTTTTCTATTTGCGTTATGCTCCAGAATCGTATCAATCTTCTAATGTTATTAAAATTTTAGACAATAACAATTCGGGGTTTAAAATGCCAACTGATGCGATGTCTTTTTTTTCTAGAAGCAAAGTCAATTTGGAAAACGAAACTGAAGTATTGCAATCTTCGCTTTTGATGGAACGTGTAGTTGCTGAATTGGATTTACAGAACTCTTATTATACTTTAGGTAAAATTAAAGAAACTGAAATTGGTCCTAATGCTCCATTTTATATTCAATGGCATGGTACGGAAGCTGCAGTGGATAAAATTAAGGCTGCCCTTGAGATTGAGCTAGCCCCAAAAGGATATTATCTTTCTGGACAAAGTGATTTGAAAATTTTTGGAAAATCCTATACCTACAAAGGCAAGAGTTTTACCCTTTTTTTAAAGCCGAGTATTACTTTGCCAACGGATGGGAAGTATAAAATTCGAAAATCTAAAAAAGAGGCTGCAGTTCAGGCAGTAAAATCCCTTGTAACTGTAACTCCTGTTGGTAAGCAAAGTGAATTATTGCGTCTTACGGTAACAGCTAATAATCCTGAAAAGGCAGCAGCTATAGCCAATACTTTAGCCCAAGTTTTTGATGAAGATGGTATTCGAGACCGTCAATTGGTACATAAAAAAACCATAGATTTTGTTAACGAACGTTTTGGCTTTTTGTTTAGAGAATTGGATTCTATTGAAAGTAACAAAGCGAATTACAAGCAAGGGCAACGCATAGCCGATTTTTCTGCCGATGCGGGTGCGCTTTTAGCTACCAAATCGGGTACGAATATGGAGTTGAATCAAGCTAAAACTCAAATGGTTTTGAGTGAAATTTTGATAGAAACTTTAAGTAAGGCTCCGCAAGAGGAATTATTACCTGCTAATATTGGATTGGAGCAAGTTGAGGTTGCTGCTTTAATAGATAAGTACAACGATTTGATTTTAAAGCAACAAAAATTACTTAAGTCGGTTGGAGAGAATGACCCTAGTGTTCAGGCATTGCGTTCGGCTCAAGTGGATTTAAAAAATAACATCAAGGCTTCTTTAAGTACCTATAAAAAAGTATTGCAATCTAAGGTGTCAGCGGTTTCTCAGATTAGTAACAATCAAACCAAGCAATATGCGGCACTACCGTTTCAAGAAAAAGCAATACGTTCTATAGAGCGTCAGCAGGAAATTAAGGAAACCCTCTATATTATTTTGCTACAAAAGAGGGAAGAAGCCGCTGTTAATTTAGCGATTACTAATCCGTCTATTAAAATGGTGGATTTAGCTAAAGCTTCTGATGTGCCAGTGAGTCCGAAAAAGGCTATTATTTATTTGGCAGCCTTTCTTTTTGGAGTAGGTATTCCTTTGGGATTGCTTTATTTGTATTTCTTATTGGATACAAAAATCCATAATAAAAATGATGTAACAGCGGTTGTAAAAGACATTCCTGTAATTGCTGAAATTCCTCATATTGCGGAATCGAGTAAATTGGTTCAATATTTAGATCGTTCCGTGCTTTCAGAAGCTTTTCGAATGTTGCGTACGAATTTGAATTTTTTACTCAAAGATCCTCAATCTTCTCAGGTATTATTTACTACCTCTACGATTAAAGGAGAAGGGAAAACGTTTGTTTCGATGAATTTGGCGATTACCTTATCTGCTTTAGGAAAAAAAGTGGTGTTAGTGGGTGCCGATTTAAGAAATCCTCAGTTACACATGATGTTGCAAACATCGAAACATCAAAAGGGGGTTACCAATTATTTGCATGATACCATAACAACCGTTTCTGATATCATACAAGATGGAAAGCAGTACAATTTAAAGTGCGATTTGATCTTTTCTGGCGCTATACCCCCTAATCCGGCTGAATTGTTGTCTAATGGAAGGTTTGAATTGCTATTAAATGAATTAAAACAGCAATACGATTTTGTTGTAGTAGATACCGCACCTACTTTATTAGTTACGGATACTAGTTTGATTGCTAATTTGTCTGATGTTGTTCTTTTTGTTATCCGTGCGAACCATACCGAGAAAAATTTACTTCACTTTATTAACGAGTTGAAGGCACATGGTAAAATCAAAAATGCTGGAATTGTTCTTAATAATGTTGGCGAGCAGAAAGGCTATGGCTACAAATATGGCTATTCGTACAGCTATAAGTACAACTATGGCTATGGCTATGGGTACAGTGCTGACCCGCAAAAAAAGAAGCGCTCTTTTTTCTCTACTTTAAAAAGTGGGTTGCGAAAGATTAGAAAATAATAATTTCCTTCGTTTTTTTGGTTTGTTACACATTCCTTTATTTTGATTTAAAAAAGGTATTGGCTTCTACCAATGCTTCCATTTTTTCATTGTATTTGGCATCAAAAGTGTGATTTTTAGCAAATTCTATTTGTTCTAGGGTGTGAAAATCGGTTCCTAAGAAATCGTAGGCTCCATTAGCTAAAAGCGATTCCGCAAGTTTTTGAGTCGATTTGCCATAATAACCTATAAGTGAGAGTGCATTGAGTTGAAAATACAAATCAAATGTTTTCAATTGATCAAACTTTTCTTTACTATTGCTCCAATATTGGTAGCGCTCTGGGTGGGCTAAAATCAGGTGGTATCCTTTTAATTTTAATTGAAATAACGCGTCTAATATAGTATCGTTTGGTGGACCTATCATGGCAAATTCAATTAGTAAATAGTCCTCTTTTAGAGGAAGGATAGTCCCTGCTTCGGCAAGTGCCAGCAAGTATTCATCGGCAAAGTATTCGCTACTGCATTTCGTTATGAAAGTAGTTTCTACTGTATCATAAGCGTTTTCTATTTTTTCTTTATTGTTGTCCCATAAACCAGGATAGGTGTGTGGAGTGGCTATAGCTTCCACTATGCCTAACTCTTGCATCTTTTCTATCATCTGCTGGGTTTGTGCTATGGATTTTGAACCATCATCTATGTTGGGAAGTAAATGGTTGTGTATGTCAATAAATGTATTATTCCATATCCCTTTTAAATGGGTACTTTTTTTTGATATCCAAAACATTTTTATTACTTATTAAGTTTGTAATTCAGGGAATATTCATAAAAATAGTTATTTTTTTTGAAATCAGTGTTATAAAATCATTTTTTCGTTTCGTTACAGAAATAACGTTTGGTATTCCATATAAAATGAGTACTTTTGTTATACAAAACAACAAAATGCTTAACAGTCTTATAACCTCTAAAACCCGATTACGATTATTGGTGAAGTTTTTCATCAATGCCACTAATGCTGGATACTTACGAGGTTTGGCTACTGAAATGCAAGAAAACACGAATGCTATTCGTAAAGAGCTCAATAATCTTAGCGAAGCAGGCTATATTTTACGAACTGACTCCAATGGTAAAATTATGTACCAAGCCAATACCAACCACCCTTTATTTTCAACCCTTCAAACGCTATTGAGAAAACATTTAGGAATTGATCAAATTGTTGAAACGGTTGTAGAACGAATGGGGGAAGTGTCGAGAATTTTTATTGTAGGAGATTATGCGCAAGGGATTGATTCAGGAGAGATAGAAGTTATTATTGAAGGAAGTCATTTGAATGAAGACTACATCGAACAATTACTTCCTAAAATAAAAAACGAAATAAACAAAGAAATCAAAGTTCAAATTACGAAAACCTATAAGGGTTCAGGACTTTTGATTTTTGAAAATAAATAGAAGGATTTCTTCCTTTAATAATGGCCTTGTGAACACAACAAATGTGACTCACCAGGCGAAGCCGTGGGAAGAATGTGTCAATGAGGTATTTGAAGTTATAAATCTTTAGGATGGAGAAGGGGAAAAGGGATTAGTAAAAAGGGAAAAGGCTATAGCAGGAGATTGTCCCCTCGAGGTCCCGATAGCTATCGGGATTAGGGGTGTTACGAGTTTTGTTTTAAAAACTATTAGATGAAATATTCTTTCTATAGTTCTCGATACAATTTTACAAAGCAAAAATTAGCATTTTTACTTTATAAAATCTCTTGAAATGACGGTAGCGTAAAAAGTTCTTAGTAGGAATTGTACCTTTGAGGGTTCCGAACATTCGGAATTTAGGGAGTGTAAGTTTACTCCGGCTTCGAGAACATTTCGACAAGCTCAATAACCACCTCAGCCTCCGTTTAGACAATTAGTCAATGTGTCAATTTGAAGATTCAATAGCATTGTGAGACTTTGTGAAAACTTTGAGAAACTTAGTGATACAAAAAACAACGTAAAAGTCATAACAGCAATTGTCCTCTCGAGGTCCCGATAGCGATCGGGATTAGGGGTGTTACGAGTTTTGTTTTAAAAACTATTAGATGAAATATTCTTTCTATAGTTCTCGATACAATTTTACAAAGCAAAAATTAGCATTTTTACTTTATAAAATCTCTTGAAATGACGGTAGCGTAAAAAGTTCTTAGTAGGAATTGTACCTTTGAGGGTTCCGAACATTCGGAATTTAGGGAGTGTAAGTTTACTCCGGCTTCGAGAACATTTCGACAAGCTCAATAACCACCTCAGCCTCCGTTTAGACAATTAGTCAATGTGTCAATTTGAAGATTCAATAGCATTGTGAGACTTTGTGAAAACTTTGAGAAACTTAGTGATACAAAAAACAACGTAAAAGTCATAACAGCAATTGTCCTCTCGAGGTTTGATAGTAAGAGGAGAAGCGAAAGCTTCGGTTAAGGGGTTTAAAAAATGTCAACTAAATACATAAAAGATAAAAAGTCTATAGCAGGAATTGTCCCCTTGAGGGGACTTTAGGGGTGTAAAAAGCGTCAACAAAAAAGTAAATAATAGTACCCTTTGTGCCTCTTTGTGCGCTTAGTGGTTAATAAAAAATATAAAAAAGACAGATAATGAATAAAATTGCCATCATCGGCTTAGGCTATGTAGGACTACCCTTAGCTCGATTGTTTGCCACTAAATATCCAGTAGTGGGATTTGATATCAATCAAAAAAGAATAGCGGAACTTCGCAATGGAACAGACAGCACTTTAGAAGTTGCTGACGAAATATTACAAGCTGTTTTAGTAAACGAAAATCCCTTCACTTGTCATCCTGAACTTGTTTCAGGATCTAAGGGCCTATATTGCTCCTCCGATTTAAGCGACATTCAAGAAGCTACTATCTACATCGTCACGGTTCCTACTCCCGTAGATAAAAACAATCGTCCTGATTTGACACCTTTGTATAAAGCTAGTGAAACCGTAGGGAAAGTACTAAAAAAAGGCGATATTGTTGTTTATGAATCAACAGTGTATCCAGGAGCTACAGAAGAAGAATGTATTCCGGTTTTAGAAAAAATTTCGGGATTAAAATTTAACGAAGACTTTTTTGCGGGATATTCGCCAGAGCGCATTAATCCAGGAGATAAAGAGCATACGGTTGAGAAGATTTTAAAAGTAACTTCGGGTTCGACACCTGAAATAGGGCAACAAGTAGATGCACTTTATAAAAGCGTTATTACGGCTGGAACTCATTTGGCTCCTACCATTAAAGTAGCGGAAGCGGCTAAGGTAATTGAAAATTCGCAACGTGATATTAACATTGCGTTTGTGAATGAATTGGCTAAGATTTTTAATATTTTGAATATTGATACCCATGCTGTTTTGGAAGCTGCGGGCACGAAATGGAA
>CAZCIV010000016.1:11536-18713 GCA_964498595.1 uncultured Flavobacterium sp. | reverse complement strand
ATTCTCTATTAAAATCTTCTTCGGCTTTTTTAAGTTTGATGATTTTCTTAGCACTGATTACTCCTTGTAAATCTTTTATAAATTTTTTTCTTAAGTTAAATAGATTCTCTTCTAAACTTTCCATTTGAACTAAAAGAGCAGAAGCTTCTTTTTCGCTTAATTTATCAACACTTCCAGGTCTAAAACGATCTAAAATAGCTCTCATTTTTTCATGACGCAGCTCCGCTTGTTTGTCATCAAATGCATTGTAGAGTGGCCAAAATTTTTGAGCTTCTTCTGTTGTTAATTCTAATTGTTCTGTTATGTAAGCCACTTTTAGTGCTTTTACTTTTTCTCTTTTTTCTTTAAAATCCTGTGAAAAGGATACAGATGAAATAAAAAGTAATATAATTGGTAATATAAATTTCGTTTTCATGGGTAAATTATTATTCGTTAATATAGTAATCTAAATTTTCTGATTCGGAAAGATAATCTTCCACAGCATCAGAATTAGCTTCATTTATTGATAAATTATTTTCTAATTCAGCAATGTCTTCATCGGTTAAGTGTTTGGATAACTCAGTGATTCCAATTCCTTGTTGTTGAGATAGATATACTTCTATAGTTCCAGCGTCTAAACTGTTTTCTTTTGCCATATTAAAATAAACCGGAATTGCAATGGCAAGTAAAAGAACAGCTGCAATTGAACTTATCCAAACTTGTTTTCTATAGAATAAAGAAACAACTTTAGTTTCCTTTTCTTTAGAAATTTGTTCCATCATTTTTGCTTCGAATTGCTCAAAGTAGTTTTCTGGAACTTTAAATCCCGATTTAATTTCTTTGTTATTTTCTAAATCAAATTGTTTCATATCTATTGGACAAAAATAAGGCTAAAAGGTTTAATTGGTATGTAAAAATTCTTCTATTTTCTTAACAGCTATATGATAACTTGCTTTCAAGGCACCAACAGAAGTTCCTAAAATTTCGGACATTTCTTCGTACTTTAATTCTTCAAAATATTTCATTTTAAAGACTATTTGTTGTTTTTCAGGTAAAATAGCAATGGCTTTTTGTAATTTCAGTTGGATTTCATCGCCATCAAAAAAAACATCACTTTCTAATTTATTTATTTCTTTTTGTTGGGCTTCTTCATTTGATATTCCTTGTTTTTTTGCTCGTTGTTGCATGAACGTTATGGCTTCATTGGTGGCAATTCTGTACATCCAAGAATACAATTTACTATCGCCTTTAAAATTTTTAAGATTTCCAAATACTTTAATAAAGGTGTTTTGCAATACATCATCAGCATCATCATGATTTAAAACCATGTTTCTTATATGATAATACAATGGTTTTTGATACAATTGCAAAAGCTTTCGAAACGCTTCGTTCTGCGTTTTCGGGTTTAATAATTCGGAGATGAAAGTTTTTTCGTCTTGCAAAATGCGATATTTGTTTATAAGACTAAAGATATTCAAAAAGGTTTAATTTTAATTTTTGTTTTAGTAAAAAAACAAGTTTCCCTTTGTAACTTTGTTTTGTAGAAATAAAATAACGATGAAAGATTTAAGCAATTATAGAAAATCATACGAAAAGAGTGAATTATTGGAAAATCAAATTCCGGAAGATCCAATAAATTTATTTCATAAATGGTTTTATGAAGCTGAAGAATTAAATGCTGCAGAAGAGGTAAATGCTATGACCGTTACAACTATCGGTTTAGATGGTTTTCCGAAAGCGCGTGTGGTTTTACTTAAAAAGTTTAATGAAGAAGGTTTTATTTTTTATACCAATTATAATTCGGAAAAAGGAAAAGCTATTTTGAATAATCCGAATGTTTGTTTGTCTTTCTTTTGGCCAACGGTTGAGCGCCAGATTATCATTAAAGGAATTGCTGAAAAAACAACTGATATTATTTCAGATAATTACTTTGCTTCTCGACCTGATGGAAGTAAACTTGGAGCAATTGTTTCGCCACAAAGTGAAGTAATTCCGAATCGAGAGTTTTTAGAGAGCAATTTAAAACAATTAGAAAAAGAGTGGGAGGGAAAAGAAATTTTGCGTCCGGCGCATTGGGGTGGCTTTTTAGTTCGACCAGTAGAGGTGGAGTTTTGGCAAGGAAGACCCAATCGTTTGCATGATAGAATTCGCTATCAATTGACTAATGAATTTGATTGGAAAATTGAACGATTATCGCCTTGATAATCAATATTTTATATTTATGATTCAAAATCCTAAGTTTTTTAACTTGGGATTTTTTATTTCTGTAAGTAAAGTTTTAAGTAATTCATATTCAGACGCTTAAAACGTTAAATTTTAATGCATTTCATCGATTTTTTATGTTTGTTACCGATTATTTTGTAACTTTATCTAAGAAATCAAGCAGTTTGTCGATTTTATTAAATTGTTTGATTCATTAATTTAAAAGATAAAGTCATGAAAAAATTAATATTAAATTCGATTACTTTTACATTTATACTTGTTTTATTAGTGTCATGTTCTTCTGATAATGAAAGTAATTCAAGTTCTTCTGATGAAGCTGTTAAAAGTTATACACATTCTGTTGCAGAGTTAGAATTATTGGATGAAGTTAATAATTATAGAGTTTCAATAGGTTTAAATGCGTTAAATATTATTGATCATATTTCATATAAATCTGCTGAGCATAATGATTACATGTATATTAATCATGTGGTTACTCATGATGGTTTTGATAAAAGAAAATCAAATTTACAAGAAGTTTTAGGTGCTTACAGAGTTGGTGAAAACATTGCTTATGGTTATTCTTCAGCAAGTTCAACTATTAATGCTTGGATTAATAGTCCTAGTCATAAAGCTAATTTAGAAGGTGACTATACACATTTTGGAGGAGCCATAAAAATTGATGAGGAAGGTAAAAAGTATTATACCAACATTTTTATAAAAAAATAAAAAAGCAGCCATTAAATTTAACAACTGCTTTAAAAAAAAAAATAATTTAGGTTACATTTTAATTACTATAAACTCACTTCTTCTGTTTTTCTGATGTTCAGTTTCACTACAAGGAACATCATCTGAACAGTTGTTTACTAATTGTGTTTCACCATATCCTTTTGCAGTTAACCTATTTCTATTTATGCCATTTTTAACCATAAATTCTAGAGTAGATTTTGCTCTTCTGTCTGATAACAGTTCGTTGTATTTGTGAGTTTGTCTACTATCGGTATGCGAACGGATATCAATGGTCATGTTTGGATATTGGTTCATAACCGCTATGATTTTCTCTAAATCTTCTGCAGCGTCTGGGCGAATATTCCATTTGTCTAAATCGAAATAAATGATACTAACATCTAGTATTTTTGCTAAATCGGTTCCTACTTCAACTGGGAAGATATTTCGTTTTAATTCGATATCTAACTTAGATTCACCTGTTTTGGTTACTGGACCAAATGATTTTTCAGTAGTTTCATATTCTTCTTTTGATGCTCTTACGTAGTATTTTTTATTACATTCAATTTTAAATGAATAGGAACCTTTATCTGAAGAAGTAGTTTCACTAATTTTATTCATTTTATCATCAAACAGAATCACTTTTGCATTTGGTAAAATTTCTTTTGTATCAACATCGGTAATTAAACCAGATAGAGTATGAGTACAAACAGTAAATGTATAGATATCATCATAACCGCTTCCGCCATCTCTGTTAGATGAGAAAAATCCTAAACCATCTTTGTTAGTAACGTAACCAAAATCGTCCATTGGACTGTTTAATGGTTTTCCAACATTAACAGGTTTTTCAAATGAATTCTTGTTTGCTTTAGCTTCAAAAATATCTAATCCACCTAGTCCTAGATGTCCATCAGATGCAAAAAACAAATTATTATCAGTATCTACAAAAGGGAAGGTTTCTCTTCCTTCAGTATTAATGGTTGGACCTAAATTTTCTGGTGAACCAAAATTACCATTAGAATCGATAGACACTTTGTATAAGTCAGAATTTCCAAAACTTCCCGGCATATCGGAAGCAAAATACATAGTTTTTTCATCTGGACTCAACGCTGGATGCGCTGTTTTGTAATTATCGTTAGAAAAAGGCAATTCTTTTACATTCGTCCATTCTCCATTGACTAATTCTGCTTTGTAAATTTTTTCCATGATAACTTTGTCATCACTTTTACGTTTTTTACCGTCGTTGTAATTGTTTCGGGTAAAATACATGGTTTTTCCATCTTTTGTAAAAACAGGAGAGGACTCATTATATTTAGTATTTACAGTTTTAGAGAAATTTTCTACGCTTCCTAATTTTCCATTATTATCAATTGAAGCAACGAATAAATCAGTGAAGTTTTGTTTTGTCCATTCGTGAATTTTAGAGTACTGATTGCCTTCGCTTCGAGAAGAAGTAAATACAATTTGTTTTCCGAAAAATGTTGGACCATAATCATAAAACTCTGAATTTACATCGGTTTTATCCATGGTGTATTTTCCAGAAACAGCATCAATATCAGTTAAATAATCTTTATTTTCTTGGAATAATTTAGCTCTAGTATCGTTTGTTTTTTGAGCAAATAATTCCATATACTGATTTGATTTTTCGTAATTTCCTTCTGCTTTTAAGGCTTGTGCATATCTAAAATAATACTCTGAATCTACTTCTTGATTTAGGGCAAAAAGTTCGCCATACCATTTAGACGCTTTATCTAATTCTCCATTGAAATAGTAAGCATTTCCTAATTTCTCGAATATTTCAGTGGATTTGTATCCTTTTTCGGCCACTTTCTCATAAATTTCGATTGCGTCTATATAGGAATATTTGTCGTATTTTTTGTCCGCTTTGTTTAGCTTAGACCCTTGTGCAAAAGCACCAATTGTGATGCTTAAGACGAATACTAGTGTGTATAATGTTTTCATAATCGGAAAATTTAAAAGAATCTAGGTGCTGAAACTCTACTTCTGTTGAAAAACTCATAGCGTAGGAATATCTCGTGAGAACCTGAATTGTAGTTGGCAAGTTTCGTTGTTTCTAAATCATAACCATATCCAATGAACCAAGAATCAGAAATTTGAAACCCAGCTAAAGCACTCACTGAAGCATCCCATCTGTATGCAGCTCCTAATGTTAGTTTATCAAAGAACAAAAAGTTAGCTGTTATATCTGCTTGTAACGGAGCCCCTTCTACAATTTTACTTAAGACAGCAGGTTTAAAATCGATGTTATCACTCAGTGTAAATACATGACCAGTAATAAAATAGAAGTGCATTTTTTCTTTTGTAATTTCAATATTATTATCATTGTATCTATAAGATTCGAAAAAATTTGGTACAGATAATCCAAAATAAGTCTTATCAGAAAACAAATACAGGCCGGCACCAACATTTGGTGAAAATTCCGTATTCATATTTTGAAATTGAGGGTCAGCTGGATCATATATTCTCAATTTATTTACATCTAATTGAAATAAATTTCCTGTTCCTTTTAAACCTAGCGATAATTTATAATTTTCAGAAATTTGAATAAAATAAGCCAAATCAACAGAAATTTGATTTTCTGCTACGGGACCAATTTCATCGTTAACAAAATTTAATCCTACACCAAAGTTTGAATCTCCAACAGGCATATTTATTGAAAAATTATTTGTTACTGGTGCGCCATCTAATCCTACCCACTGATTTCTGTGGAGCAAGAAAGCTGTAATAGTTTCCCTAGAACCCGCATAAGCTGGATTTATAAGAGGAGTATTGTACATGTATTGAGTATATTGAGAATCCTGTTGAGAATACATACTTTGTAAAATGAATGCACAAATTATAGTTAAAATCGTTTTCATCTTGTTTGTATTTTAAGTTGCTTTAATTTATTAACGGTTAAGGTATAAGTATCCTGATCGATCATGTTTCTTATTTTCTTCATCTGTATATTTCAGAATGTAAAAGTAAGTTCCGTCTGGAAGAAGTTCATTTTTATTAACGGTACTTCTGCCTTCAGATATTCCTTTGAACGATTTAAGATTATTATCATAACCTTTTTCGTCATAAACTAAAATTCCCCATCTGTTATAAATTTCAACTGTATTATCAGGATAACATTCAAGTCCGTCGATGAAAAAGATATCGTTAGAGCCATCATCATTTGGTGAAACTGCATTGTAAACTGTAATATCACAAGCGGCTAACACCACACAATCATCATTTACATTTAAATATACTTCATAAATCATCGGACAAGTATTGTCTCCTAATTCAACAACATACTGCAAAGTGTAGAATCCTAAAGTTACATTAGTTGGATCAAAAATACTTCCTGTTAATCCACCAGAACTAGTAACTTCATGCCATTCTCCAGTTGTAGGAATTGAATCGTCTAATATAGTAAATAAATCTATTGGATCGTCTTCAATACAAATTGCGAAAGGAATTGCATCAAAAGGTTCTTCAACACTTACGTTTATAGTTTGTGAGAAATTTGCTTCGTTTCCACAATTATCAGACACAAGCCATTCACGAACAATAACATATTCATAAATTGAAATGATAGTTGATGTCTCGTTATAAATTACATTTTGAATACCAGAACAATTATCTGTGAAAACTAACTCTGGAACTTCTGGAATTTCAGAACATAAAACATTTATTTCAGTGTTTAATTGGCTTGTTAAAGTAGGAGGAGTGTTATCAAAAACAGTTATGATTTGAGTATAACTAGAACTGTTATTACAACTATCAGTTATAGTCCAAGTTCTATTGATACTATATGCACCCTCACATTGTGACTCTTCTCTGTCAATTGTATCTAATAATGTTATAGTTACATCACTACAATTATCTGTTCCTGTCATAATTGCAGGGTTTGGAATTGCATCACAAGAAACAGAAATGTTTTGAGGAAGTTCACTAGTGAAAACAGGATTTGTTGTATCGATGATGGTAAACGTTGCAGTAGTTGCAGTACTGTTTCCACAAGAATCAGTAGCTGTAAAAGTGACTGTTGCCGAACCCGTTGCTCCACAAGTATCAGAAACCGATGTGAAGTTGTTAGTCCAAGTTACATTCGAGCAGTTATCGCTAGCCGAAGCGCCACCGTTTGAAGCTAACCAAGCGTTTAATGCAGCCGTATTTCCATTTCCATCACATTGTACTTCTAAGTTAGCAGCTTGCACCGAAATCACAGGATTTGTTGTATCGATGATGGTAAACGTTGCAGTAGTTGCAGTACTGTTTC
>CAZCIV010000016.1:11361-11436 GCA_964498595.1 uncultured Flavobacterium sp. | reverse complement strand
AAGTATCAGAAACCGATGTGAAGTTGTTAGTCCAAGTTACATTCGAGCAGTTATCACTAGCCGAAGCACCACCAT
>CAZCIV010000016.1:0-11261 GCA_964498595.1 uncultured Flavobacterium sp. | reverse complement strand
CTAAGTTAGAAGCTTGCACCGAAATCACAGGATTTGTAGTATCGATGATGGTAAATATTTGGGTAAAAGTCTCTGATGTACATGATGTTAATACAGTAAATGTTCTAGTAACAACGATAGGACAATTACCATTTGAGCTATCTATATAAGAAATATTATAATCTAGTTGGTTATTGGATACGTTACCACCAGCATTAATAAAATCATTAAGTGTTATGTTTACAGAACTAGTACTGAAGGGTAATGGACCAATTGAAGATATATCACATCCAATAATTTTTTTTGATTCTGGAGATGTTATTGATGGTGTATCATTAATATTTATAAAGAAAGTATAGTAGCAATTTGTATTATTTGGTAGTACAGCATAATAAGTATAATTACCAGATGCGTTTGGAAAAGGATTTGTACTACTATATTCAATTGAATTTGAAGAAATAGGATAACTATTATAAAATTGTGTACCTAAAGGATAATTAGAGGCAATAGTACTAAATGGTACTTCAGATATTGAATTGCAATAATTAAATACTAAATCAGTATTTGTATTTTGACAATTTTGATTTATAAAGTTAGTAGCATCAATGATTGTAGATATGGGTTCTGTAATTGGATCACCAATACATATTCCGCTACTAACATAACCTTGAATAAATGGTTTATTTATTATTTGAATTCCAGTTACAGCTCCAATACCATTTATATAACCATATAATGAAGCAAATTGTGAACAACTAGTGTTTTTTAGTAAAAAGCAATCTTCTGTTATTTTAATTTTATATTTTAACTCCCCTAAAATTGTTGACGGAGATGAAGGTACAGGTAAAGTACCAATATTCCATATTAAACTTCCAGAAGGTCCATCATTTGGATCAAAATAAAGATTATTTGGATTAGGTAAAGGACTAAAGTTTATTTGTCCAGATTGACTACCATATACGAAGTTAGCTTTGTACGGAATCTGAATTTTTATTTGTGTATTATTAATATTTTCTGTTCCTTCATTAACAATTTTGATTGAATATTCAATTTCTTGACCAGGAGTTACTGTTGAATTTGTTGTAGGTAAACCATCAATACTTACTAAAGACATAATTCCTTCAGGGTCAGGAATATATGCATCTATTGCTAAAGCGGCCAAAAAAATCACATAGGTATCTTGAGTAGAGCCATATCTTAAAGTTGTAGCTGTTTGATTGTTAGTGATAACAGAGTTATTAGGATTTGGAATATTGAACATTGAAATATCAAGCCCCGTATTGTTTACTAAATTTGGATTTCTTGTATTTCCTCCAGTTTGAATAGAAGAATTAAAGAAATTATTAGTTGAGTTTCCAATGTGGTTTAATGCTTGCCAACTGTTATCACTAGATTTTTGTATATTGAAATAATCACCACTAATGCTTCTATCACCTTCTCCAGCCATTAATCCTAATTTAACGTTAACTTGACCAGTTTGTACTGCATTAAAGCCTGATATTGGAATTTGATGACTAGAAGTTGAATTTCCTTGTACATAAGCATGTCCATCAAAAATTGTAATATCTCTCCATTTCATTTTTGAATTTTCATATACAACAATTATTCCCCATCCACCATAATATCCAGTAGAACCTCCATTACCTTCAACAAGAGCAATATCTGCTACAGTATATTGACCAATTCCATTATTTTTAACATAATCAGTTATTTCAGCAAATGCAGAATACATAAATCCATCAGAATTTTGTGGATAGTAGATATCATTATTATTAGCTGTAATTTCTGTATATGATGTTGATGATGGACCTTTTAATTTAACTTTTCTTTTATTAAATGATTTTGTGACTGAGTTTTTGGTTACATTGAATGTATCTGGACTATTAGCCCCGTCAGATGCTCTTCCAGTCCAATATAATCCTGCAAAAACAACCTTTGAGCATTCAGGAAGGGCACCATTTTCATTTGAGAATGTCAAATTAGCACTTGAAGAATTAAAAGTATTTGAATCTCCATCAATATCAACATAAACCATATTATTATTACTATTTGGTTCGTTAACATCATAATTGTTAAGTGTTAAGTTAGTATTTCCTATTAAGGTAAAATCACCTTTAATACTAAAAATACTAGTTGATGGTGAAGAAATAGGTTCACGAGGTGTAAAATTTACTCTAACTTGAGAATGTATAGACAAACTAACAAAGAATAATAATATGAATATATTTTTTCCACCAAAACTTATTTTTTTAGAGTAATTTTTTGTTTCCATTTTTTTAAAATTTATTGTGGAACACTTGTCAAGTAGGTAATTAATAAATTTTGATTTTTAATATTCAATAAAGAAAACGTATCAGAAAAATCGGTTTCAATGATTATGTGAATCAATTCTAAATTTATTAAGGTATTGATGATTTCTAAATCAACAGGAGCATTATATTTTTTAAGTCTAATAATGCAATATTTTATAGTAGATTTTTCAAGATTATTTAAATCTTTAATATGATTTAAATTTTCATATCTGATATCTAAAATATTTGATTTTTCTGATTTCTTTAATGTTTGATCATATCCAAACTGAATCAAATCTGAAGAATTTAAAATAGTATCTATTTTACTTTTTAATTCTAAATTAGATTTAAAAGTATTGTCATTGCAATTGAAAATTTTCTGTGCGCTACAAATAGTAAAACAACTGAAGAAGAAAACAAAACATAACATGAATGTCTTGATTTCTAATTTTGAACTTTCCATAATAATAATTTTTAAAAAATAATAATTACAGTAAGTCTATTTTAAGGTTGTGTTTAGGGGACAAACTTAAAGAAGTAGGAAGAATTTTGATTTTGGGTATCAAATTATTGTGCTAAAGTACTTAAAAACTAACATTTTGCTAATTAATATGTTGTGTTTTCGATAAAGTGTAAAAAAAAATCTATAAACAAACCAAAAAACAAACAATTCTTTAACATCTAGTTCATTAAAAAATGGTAACTTGTGTTTATATTATTAAGTATAATGAAAAATTTGATTTTAATTAGACATGCAAAATCATGTTGGAATGTACCTCAGAAAGATATTGATAGACCAATTTCTAAGCGAGGTAGTAAAGACGCTCATTTAATTGCATCCATGATTCATGAAATTTTACCTTCTACTTATGTTGTTTGGAGTAGTGTTTCTAAGCGAACAAAAGAAACAGCATATATATTTTCTGGATATCTACAAATTCCTTTTGAAACAATTCATTTTTCTAAAGATTTATATACTTTTGATTTAAATGAGTTGGAAGAAGTAATAAAAAAATGTGAAAATTCATTTCATAATTTAATTCTTTTTGGACATAATGAAGCTATTACAAAATTTGTTAATAAATTTGGAGACCGTAATATTGATAATGTTCCTACATCAGGTGTTGTTGCTATGCAATTTAATATTAAACATTGGAAACATTTATCAAAAGGAAAAACGCTAACAACATTATTTCCAAGTCAATTTAAAAATGAGTAGTATATCCAATAATTATATAGATAGAGAAAAAAGTTGGTTAACTTTTAATGCTAGAGTTCTACAAGAGGCTAATGATGAAAGTGTTCCATTATTAGATAGATTTCGTTTTCTTGGTATTTTTTCTAACAATCTTGATGAATTTTTTAGAGTTCGGTATGCAGCAATTCGTAGACTTATTCATGAAAATCATGAAACCGAAAAAATACTAGGGCTACCTGCAGAACAATTATTAAAGGAAATAACAGACATTGTTATTGAACAGCAATCTGAAAGTTTACGTATTTTAAGTGAAATCGAAAAAAAATTAGAGAAAGAAAATATTTTTATTATTAATGAAAAACAAGTGATTAAAGAGCAAGAAAACTTTATTCACGAATTTTTTATACAAAAAGTGAGTCCCGCACTCGTGACAATCATGTTAAATGATTTAGAAGAGTTTCCATTACTAAAAGACACCTCTGGATATTTGGCAATAAAGTTAATAATGGTTTCTAATTCAGGTCAGGAAGATATTAGATATGCTGTAATAGAAATCCCTCATACCATTAATAGATTTGTTGTTTTACCCTCAAATTCTGAAAAACAATATATTATTCTTTTAGATGATGTTATTCGACTTAATTTAAATAGTATTTTTAATATTTTTGATTATGAGAGTGTTTCTGCACATATGATAAAAATTACGAGAGATGCTCAATTAGAATTTGATAGTGATTTAAGTAAAAGTTTAATCGAAAAAATATCTAGTTCTGTAAAGGAGAGAAGAGTGGGTGAGCCTGTACGTTTTGTTTATGATCAGGCAATTGGTAAGGATACTTTAGATTTCTTTTTAAAGAGAATGAATATTTTAAGTTCTGAAAGTATTATTCCAGGAGGAAGATATCATAATCGAAGAGATTATATGAATTTCCCAAATCTTGGTCGATATGATCTTTTGTACAGAGAAAATCATCCACTTCCAATTCCAGGATTGTCCCTAGAAGGAAGTATTTTAGAACGAATTAAGAAGAAAGATTATTTGCTTTATGCACCTTATCAATCCTTTTCCTATATCATTAAATTTTTGCGTGAAGCAGCTTTGGATCCAAAAGTAGCCTCAATTAAAATTACATTATATCGTTTGGCTAAAAATTCCCAAATCGTAAGTTCTTTAATTAACGCCGCAAAAAATGGAAAAAAAGTAACCGTTCAAATCGAATTGCAAGCGCGTTTTGATGAAGAAAGTAATATTTCGTATTCCGAACAAATGCAAACAGAAGGCATCGAATTGATTTTTGGAGTAAAAGGTTTAAAAGTGCACAGTAAAATTTGTGTTATAGAAAGAATCGAAGATGGAAGAGTAAAACGCTACGGATTTATTTCGACTGGAAATTTCAATGAAAATTCAGCTAAAGTTTACACCGATGTGACTTTATTTACAAGTAATACAGAAATTTTAAAAGACGCTGCTAAGATTTTTGATTTCTTCGATGTGAATTATCGTGTACATCGTTACAAGCATTTAATTGTTTCGCCTCATTATACAAGAAGTCGTTTTAACAAATTAATTGACAGAGAAATTTTAAACGCTCTTTCTGGAAAAGAAGCGTATATCAAATTAAAAATGAACAGTATATCCGATTTTAAAATGACGGATAAATTGTATGAAGCAAGTGAGGCTGGAGTAAAAATTCAATTGATAATTAGAGGAATTTGTTGTTTAATTCCTGGAGTAAAAGGGTTGAGCGAAAATATTGAAGCCATCAGCATAGTAGATAATTATTTAGAACATTCGCGAATTTATATTTTTGGAAATGCAGGTGATCCTGAAGTATTCATTTCATCAGCGGATTTTATGACTCGTAATTTAGATGCAAGGGTAGAAGTAACCTGTCCAATTTATGATCCTGAAATTAGAAAAGAATTAATTGAAACGTTTGAAATAGGTTGGAAAGCAAACGTAAAAGCACGTATTCATTCGGCAGATTTATTAAATCGTTACAGAAAACGTGGTGATGAAAAACCATTTAGAGCCCAACAGGAAATGTACAATTATTACCAAAACAAATTAGACGTAATTGCAGAAGAGTTGCAATAATAAAAGATAAATGATTACAATAAAAAAATATGCAGCTATCGATATTGGTTCCAATGCCATGAGGTTATTGGTGACGAATATTGTGGAGCAAGAAGGACATCCAACACAATTCAACAAAAGTTCCTTAGTTCGTGTTCCCATTCGTTTAGGGCAAGACGCTTTTACTGTAGGCGAAATTACCGAGGAAAATATTGAAAGAATGATTGATGCCATGAAAGCTTTCAAATTATTGATGAAAGTACACAAGGTAGAAAAATATCAAGCCTGTGCTACTTCAGCAATGCGCGAAGCTTATAATGGTAAAGAAGTTGTCGAAATCATCAAAAAGAAAGCCGATATAAAAATTGATATCATCGATGGTAAAAAAGAAGCGGCTATTATTGCGGCATCCGATTTAAAACAATTCATTAGTACCGATAAAGCTTATTTATATGTGGATGTTGGCGGAGGAAGTACCGAATTTTCTTTGTTCTACGAAGGTAAAATCATCGCGTCTAAATCCTTCAAAAACGGAACCGTTCGTTTATTAAACAACATGGTAAACGAAGTCGTTTGGCAAGAAATTGAAAAATGGATTAAAACTAACACCGAACCTTTTGAAGACATCACACTAATTGGTTCCGGTGGGAATATTAATAAGTTATTCAAATTGTCTGAAAAACAACAAGATAAACCGTTGTCGTATGTTTATGTGAGTTCACAATACCAAAAATTGAACAGCATGACCTACGAACAAAGAATTGCTGAAATAGGTTTAAACCCAGACCGTGCCGATGTAATTATTCCAGCTACAAGAATTTATCTTAACGCCATGAAATGGAGTGGCGCCCGACATATTTATGTGCCAAAAATTGGATTATCCGATGGTATCGTGAAAGCAATGTATTATGGTAGGATTTAAAAGCAATTTAAAATTTTACACATCCAAATCAAACGTCTTTCTTAACAAATCTAAAGCCGGATTAATTTGTTTTAAACGTTCAAATTTCTCTTGTGGTGTAAAAGCGTATTTATTTTCAGTAGTTTCATTTACAACCACTTCAATGGTAATATCGTGGTTGTGTAATTTGCCTCTTAAATAACCCAATAATTCTATAGAACCTGATAAAAATTCTTCTTTTGTACTTTGATTTGGAAGTTCTAATGTGATTTTTGTTCCGTTTAATGTTGGATCATTCATTTGCATGTATGTTGCCATCAAACGTTTTC
This sequence comes from uncultured Flavobacterium sp., assembly GCA_964498595.1. GTDB lineage: Bacteria > Bacteroidota > Bacteroidia > Flavobacteriales > Flavobacteriaceae > Flavobacterium. The sequence continues at coordinate 4,486 of CAZCIV010000016.1, read as the reverse complement.
CACTGTCTACCATTTTCTGAGCAAATTTATTCCACTGCAACAACATATCGGTTTCGTTAAAGGCTTCTGAAGGTAAATCTTCGCGATGTCTTTGAACGGTTTGTTGTTGGGCTTCTAACTCCTTTTTCGCTTTGATACTCGCTAATGAAAGTGCTGAAACTTTAGTTCCTGTCGGATTTAAATTCGTTAAAACAGGTTTCGGAATTTTAGGTACAATTGGAGTAACTACTTCATTTTGAACTTCAGTAATTGAAGATACTACAGGCTCGCTTACGATTGGTTCTGTTTTTACAATAGGTTGAATTTCTTCAGTTTGGACTTGAGTTTTTAATGAAGAAACTTCCGAAATAGAGTAGGAGTTGTTCTTGTAATACGTAGCTGGAATAATAAATTTAGCTACTTTTTTTTTTCTCCATCAAAAGTGATAGAGGCTAATTGCATCAAACAAAGTTCAACTAAAAGACGCTGATTTTGACTGACTTTATATTTCAAATCGCACTCATTAGCTAATTCAATTCCTTTTAATAAGAAATCGTGCATCGCTTTGTGAGATTGAGCTGCATATAAACTTTGTGCGTGTTCACCTGCTTCCAATAATGGTAAAGTAGCTGGATTTTTACACACTAATAAATCTCTAAAATGCGAAGCCAAACCAGCAATAAAATGATGTCCGTCAAAACCTTTTGCTAAAATATCATTGTAAGCTAAAAGTAAATCTGGAATCTTATTTTCTAAAATTAAATCAGTGATTTTGATGTAATATTCAAAATCTAAAACATTTAAGTTTTCAGTAACGGCTTGTCTGGTTAAGTTATTTCCACAATACGAAACTACTCGGTCAAAAATAGACAAAGCATCACGCATAGCACCATCCGCTTTTTGAGCAATGATATGAAGTGCGTCATCTTCAAAAGTAATTCCTTGTTCTTTGGCAATTTCAGCTAAGTGTTCTTTCGCATCTTTAACCGTAATTCTTTTGAAATCAAAAATTTGACAACGTGATAAAATCGTTGGAATAATTTTATGTTTCTCGGTAGTCGCTAAAATAAAAATGGCGTGCTTTGGTGGTTCTTCTAATGTTTTTAGGAAAGCATTAAAAGCCGCTTGTGAAAGCATGTGCACCTCGTCAATGATATATACTTTGTATTTTCCAGTTTGTGGAGGTATTCTCACTTGGTCGATAATACTTCTAATATCATCAACACCATTGTTTGAAGCCGCATCTAATTCAAAAACGTTAAAAGAGAAATCCTCATAAGGATCATCATAACCTTCTTGATTAATTTTTCGGGCTAAAATACGAGCACATGTTGTTTTTCCTACGCCTCGAGGTCCTGTAAATAATAAGGCTTGTGCCAAATGATTAGTTTCAATAGCATTCAACAATGTATTGGTAATAGCTTGTTGCCCCACAACATCTTTAAATGTTTGCGGACGATATTTACGAGCTGATACGATAAATTGTTCCATAATTTCTATTGAATCACAAATATAGGATTGTATATTTCAAAAAGCAAATTCCAAAATCCAAATTGAGAAGAATCTTTATAAAAGTTATTCACAATTTTAATGTATTATATTAAAGTGTTGTGGAATGCTTACCTTTAATTGAAAGTTTAGCAATTGCTTCAGCATTTTTATCAGAAGAATTAGCCGAAGTTCCAGTTACAAAAACACCTTTTAATCCGTATTTGGAAACGATTCCGTAAACAGTTGCAGCGTCGTCTGGATTAGAATTGCCTTCGTAATGATAAATGTGATTGATGGTATAATTTTCGGGATGCAAAATAATATCTTCTTCATCTTGATTGAAATCAAATGTAAACCCTTTCTCTCTTAATTTTAGAAGCGCTTCAGAGACAGAAGCATAGTGATAAATTGTTGACATAAGAATTAAGTATTATAAATTTGCAACTTATAAAGTTACGAATATATTAGTTCTTAAAAGCAAAAGATTATGTTAAACTATCTATTAAAATTTCTTTAAAACGATAGAATTTGTTGTAAGTTTGCACCGCAGACCGCCTTATCGTCGTCCGCCTCGGCGGATGGAGGAAAGTCCGGACACCAAAGAGTAGCATAGTGGGTAACGCCCATCCATCGAAAGGTGAGGACAAGTGCAACAGAAAGTATGTACAGGTAATGCTGTAGTGAAACCAGGTAAACTCTATGCGGTGAAATGCCAAGTATATCAGCAGTTTTTGAGTAATCAAAATAAGGGCTACTCGTCCGATGTTGAAGGGTAGGCAGCTTGAGTTACGTAGTAATGCGTAATCTAGATAAATGATAAGGCTCCGATTTATTGGAGACAGAATCCGGCTTATAGGTCTGCTTTTTTATTTTGTGACGATTTTATCCTTCGTCTTCCTCTTCATAATCTTCTTCTTCGTCGCTTTCAAATTCGTAAAAAGAAAATACAGAACCTCCGTAACTTTTTGAAAAGGAAAAATTAGTCAAATGATCTAATTTGGTATGTTTTGAATGTTCTACAATTAACATTCCTTCTTCGTCTAAAAGTTCGTTTTCAAAAATAAGTTCAATGATTTTTTCAAAGTTTTCCTGACTCAAATCATATGGTGGATCAGCAAAAATGATATCATAACTCGCTTTGTTTTTTTCTAAAAATTTGAAAACTTCGCTTTTGATTACACTAATATCTAAATCTAGTTCCGTTGCAGTTTTTTTGATGAAGTTCACACATCCCATGTCACCATCAACACTTGTAATTGGTCCAGCACCACGGGAAGCGAATTCGTAACTAATATTACCAGTTCCAGCAAATAAATCCAAAACTTTTAATCCATGAAAATTGAAGTAATTATTCAAAATATTGAATAACGATTCTTTACACATGTCGGTTGTAGGACGAACAGGTAAGTTTTTTGGAGCTACTAAACGGCGTCCTTTGTGTTTTCCGGAGATAATTCTCATGAATGGTAAAGTATAAAGTGATTTCTCAATTCTGCAGAAGAAACGTCTAAGATTGAAGCTTTGTTTGAAACATCAAGGAAAGTACAATTTCTAATATATTGGTACGCAATTTTAAAAAATGCATCTTCTTCCGAACAATTTCCAAAAATCTGTACCGAAATAGTTTCTGGATTTAATTGCAATTGTTCGCAAGTAAACAAGATGAAATAGATAAAATCTTCTGGAGTATTATATTGAAACGAATTAAAAAGAATTAATTGCTGATTTTTCACTACAACAATTTCAAAATGTTCTTTTTGAAGATGAACAAAAACTTGTTTATCTTCTTTATTTTTGGACAAATCGAGTAATTGTCTAACTAAAATAGAATTAGCATTTTGGTATTCAAAAGTTTCGTATTGGTCTAGTAGAAAGTTATTGATATTAACGAATGGCACATGAACGTTATTCATTTCGTAAGGAAAAATAACATCATGTGTAAAAAAATCAGTCTCAAAAACTTTGGTATTATATTGCAAATAACTTGCTAAAAAATGAACATCAAATAGGGAAGTAGGTACAAAAGTATTCAGGTTATTATCATGAATTACCATTACTTCATCAAATGATTTTGTTAGTATGGTATAATCCACAAAAGTGCGCCACAATTGTTCTTCAATTACTTTGTTTTTCTCAAAGTGAATTGACTTAGTGTGTATTACTTTATTGGAAAGTAAATCAAATACACAAAAAGAAAGTCCACTCAAGGAAACCTGAATGGACAACTTTTTATATGTTTTTTGTGTAATGTCGTTATTCGTTATTACCATATTTTTTTGGCCAGTTTCCTGTAAGAGTAACTTCTTCTAAAGAACCTAAAATGATTTGAGGACCATTGATTTCGTCAATAGACTCTACTTTGTTTTCTTGTTTTACTAATTCTTGATCTAAATCTTTTAATAAAGCATTTTTATCAATAATGGCTTGGAAAACAGAAATATTCATGTCATTTCTAGAAACAACTCCTGTTTTCATTGTTACTGGAACTTCAACTTCACCAACTTTTACAACATTAAGTCTTTTATATCTATCTGAATTTTTGAACAAAGAATCTTTTACTTTAACTGTTCCCAATTTTGTTATGATTACTTCATCTTTAAAGAAACCACCAACACCGTCAGCACCAACTTTAATTCCAAATGCAGCATTTTTTGCAGCATCAATTACAGCAGTATCTCTTCTTGAAATAATTTCAAATTCGCCATTTTCAACAAATTTTACTAACTCATCAAAAGTGTCAGCATATTTTCCATTCACAGATTTATAACCTGTTTGTAATTTTTTAATGTCTAACATTGTTTTAACAGCTACTTCGTAACGAGCTTCTTTTTCATTTTGAAATTCTATAGGTTTCATAATGGAAGCGTATATTAAATATACAATGAAAAGTGAAATTCCCCACAATACAATTGTGAAAACTTTTTTATTTCCAGGTGTAACAAATTTATCGATTAGCTTAACCAATACAAAGATTAAAACAACCAATACGACTAAATAAATAGCAATTTCTAACATT
>CAZCIV010000015.1:0-18998 GCA_964498595.1 uncultured Flavobacterium sp. | reverse complement strand
ATTTAGCGGTTGGTTATGGCGAAAATGAAGTACGTGGTATTTGGAGTATTACTTTCAAAAAATAATGTGATGAAGCAGTTTTGGAACGAAAGATATACGGAAGATACATTTGCTTATGGCAAAGCACCGAATGAGTTTTTAAAGGAAAATATTCATTTATTACCACAAGGTAATATCTTGTTTGTAGCAGAAGGAGAAGGAAGAAATGCCGTTTTTGCAGCAAAAAATGGACTCAAAGTTAGTGCTTTTGACTATAGCGAATCAGGACAACAAAAAGCCTTATTGTTAGCTAAAGAAAATGGTGTTACCATCGATTATTTGGTAGCTGATGTTTTACAGTTGCCTTATGAAAAAGATTGTTTTGATGCTTTGGTATTCATTTTTGCCCATTTTCCGGCTGAAATTAGAAAAGAAGCACATTTAAAATTACTTGAACTACTGAAGCCGAGTGGTAAAATTTTATTTGAAGCTTTTGGAAAAGAACAACTTAATTATACTTCGGGTGGACCAAAAGTTATTGACATGCTTTTTTCTGAAGAAGAAGTTAAAAATGAGTTTCCTAATATTGTTTTTGAAAGGTTGTCTACTGAAAAAGTAATATTAGATGAAGGACTCTTTCACCAAGGAGATGGAGTTGTTGTTCGATTTATTGGAACAAAAAAATAATCTTTATTTAATAAAATGAAAAAAATACTTTTTACCAACTGGCACTTGATGCGATGGATTCGACTTGTTTTATCTATTGCAATAGCAACGCATTCGATTAAGACAGAACAATATTTCTTTCTTTTTTTTGCTTTCTTCTTTTTAATTCAGGCACTTTTTGATACTGGGTGTGGTTCAAGAGGATGTTCTATAACTCCAAATGAAACTCCAAATGAAAAATGATTTTTCAACTTTAAGAAATATGAATTTAGTTCTTATAAATTCTATAGAACCCGAATGTGATTCCTGTAAAATGAGGATGCCCATTTTGCAAAAAGTAAAAGGAATTTTGGGAAGTAGAATTGAAATTTTTAACTTAGACGAAGTTTCATTTAAAGCATTTTCAAAAAAATTTAAACTTCAATCATTTTCTTCTTTAGTATTACTGGCAAATGGAAATGTCATTTGGGAAACCTCAGCAGTATCCTCTAAAGATGAGTTGATTCAAATAATAACAACACACAATTAAAAACAATCTAATCTAATTTATTATGGATGTCGAAATATTAGCTCGAATTCAGTTTGCCTTCACGGTAGCGTTTCATTATATCTATCCACCGTTGAGTATCGGTTTAGGATTACTAATGGTTATTTTTGAAGGACTCTATTTAAAAACTGGCAAAAAAGAGTATGAAGTTTTAACCCGATTTTGGTTGAAAATCTTCGCCATTACTTTTGGTATTGGAGTAGCCACTGGAATCATCATGGAATTTGAATTTGGTACTAATTGGGCGGTTTATTCCCGTTATGTGGGTGATATTTTTGGAAGTGCTTTAGCTGCTGAAGGGTTATTTGCTTTTGGATTAGAAAGTACTTTTTTAGGAATATTAATTTTTGGATGGAATAGAGTATCTCCGAGAGTGCACTTTATTTCCACAATAGGAGTTTTTTTAGGCTCCATGTTTTCTGCAGTTTGGATTGTTGTTGCAAATAGTTGGCAACAAACTCCCGCTGGATATCACATAGTAGGTGAAGGTCTAATGGCTAGAGCAGAAGTAACTGATTTTTGGGCAATGGTTTTTAATCCATCAAGTGTGGATCGAATTATTCATGTATGGCAAGGGGCATTTTTAGCAGGTGCTTTCATGGTTTTAAGTGTACATGCTTATTATATTAGAAAAGGGAAATTTGTTGCATTATCCAAAGTGGCGTTTAAAATAGCTTTAGTAGTTGCCACAGTAGTTTCCTTTTCACAATTATTATCTGGACATAGTTCCGCGGATGGTGTGGCTGTAAATCAACCTGCAAAATTAGCTGCAATGGAAGGGCATTATGAAAAATCGGCACCAGCAGATTTGTATCTTTTAGGTTGGGTTGATAATGAAAAACAAGAAGTTACTGGTATAGGAGTTCCTGGTGGATTATCATTTTTGGTTCATCAAGATTTTAAAGCGCCTGTTACAGGTTTAAATGCATTTCCAAAAGAAGACCAACCTAGTCAGGTAAATGCAGTATTTCAATTTTATCACATTATGATTTCTATTGGAATGTTCTTGATTGCTCTTACTTTTTACGCCTGCTTTTTATGGTGGAAAGGAAAACTATTTGAAAGCAAGTGGCTATTGTGGATTTTCTCATTTTCAGTTTTATTACCTCAAATTGCCAATCAAGCAGGATGGTTTGCTGCAGAAATGGGACGCCAACCTTGGATTGTATATGGTCATCTAAGAACTAGTGAAGGCTTTTCACAGGAAGTTTCAAATAATCAAATTTTGTTTTCATTGATTTTGTTTTTAGTTGTTTATACATTACTATTTCTTTTATTTCTGTATTCTTTGAATAAGAAAATAAAACATGGTCCATATGAAGATGACCTTCACAATCAATTAGAAACGATTTAAACAAGAAGTTATGGAAACATTTTTAGGTATCGATTATCCAACACTCTGGTATTTAGTAGTTGGGTTATTGTTTTCGGGTTATGCCATTTTAGAAGGATTTGATTATGGTGCAGGCGCTTGGCATTTGTTTTTAAGAAAAGACGAAAGCCGTCGAATTGCCATTAATGCAATTGGACCACTATGGGATGCTAATCAAGTGTGGTTAATTATTGGAGGAGGTGCTTTATTTGCAGGTTTTCCTGTTATGTATGCCACTATGCTTTCGGCTATGTATATTCCGTTTATGTTGTTTTTAATGTTATTAGTTTTACGTTCTTCTGCTATCAAATTTAGAAGTGCAGAAAAAATGATTTGGTGGCGAAAAACTTGGGATATCATTTACTTTGTATCGAATACCCTTATCGCCTTTTTATTAGGTGTCGTTTTAGGGAATGTGTTGCAAGGTTTTGAAATAGGTGAAAATTACACTTATAAAGGAGGAATCTTCTTTTCTTTTCTGAGTCCATATGCCATTATGGTAGGATTAACAACTCTTTCTATTTTTATGACACAGGGTGCTATTTTTCTGTTATTAAAAACAGAAGGAAGACTACACACACGATTAACGTTTTTATTGAAAAAAGGAATGATATTCTTTATTGTGAGTTTCTCTATTACTTCTTTATACACTTTAGTATTTATTCCAGGGGTTACAGATAATTTTAGAGAAAATCCAATATTCTTTATCCTTCCTATTTTATCCTTTTTAGCTGTAGCTAATGTTCCTCGTTTGGTTTCTAAAAAGAAGTATTTTCAAGCCTTAATATTTTCTTCTCTTACCATGGCATTTTTATTAATGTTAGTTGCTTTTCAATTGTATCCAACATTGTTAATTTCTACTATTGATCCGAATTTTAGTATTACTATTTACAACGCTGCATCTTCACAAAAATCATTAGGCATTATGCTGACTATTGTTTTGATAGGTGCTCCTTTATTAGCAGCTTACTTTTTATTTCTCTATAAAACATTCAACGGAAAAGTTAAGCTGGACGATACGAGTTATTAATTTTTTTGAATTCGCCTCGATTTTTCGGGGCGTTTTTTTTATGTAACAATTGTGGCTGTAATTTGATTATTAATGAGTTAATTTTGAATAATAACTTATAAATAAATTGAATTATGAGAACGAAATTTTTTATTGCAACAGCAATTGTTATGGCTTTGTTTGCCTTTTCATGTAGTAACGATGAAAACAATGTAAATTCTGAAATATTAAGTCAGGAAGAAAAAGATGGATTATTATTCATGCTTGAAGAAGAAAAACTCGCAAGAGATACTTACGTGTATTTGTATAATTTATGGGGGATTAACCAATTTAATAATATTAAAAATAGTGAACAAAGTCACATGGATGCCATTGTAACTATCTTAGAACAAAATAATATTGATTATACTATCTTACCTCAAGGACAATTTTTAAATGAAAATTTACAAAGTATTTACGACCAGTTTGTAATTAATGGACAGATTAGTAGTTCAAACGCATTGCAAATTGGTGCAACAATTGAAGATTTAGATATAGTAGATTTGGAAGATTATATAAATGAAACAACAAATAGTGTTGTAATATCAACCTATGAAAACTTACAATGTGGTTCTAGAAATCATTTAAGAAGTTTTGTTTCTTCTATTGAAAATAATGGCGAAACATATACTCCTCAATATTTGTCTCTTGAAGAATATAATAATATATTAAATGGATCTCGTGAACAATGTAATTAAAGTTTTATCGCCCCGATTTATTCGGGGCATTTTTTTATGTAACAAATGTTGCTGTATGACAAGTGCCTAACTTTTACATTTGACATATTAAACGAATCAAAATGGCAAAAATAGTTGTTTTAGGAGCAGGTATTGCAGGGCATACGGCAGCCGCTCATTTAAGAAGAAAACTTTCTAAAGACCACGAAGTATTGGTGGTTTCTCCAAATAGAAATTACCAATGGGTGCCATCCAATATTTGGGTAGGAATTGGAAGAATGAAATCAAAGGAAGTAATATTTCCTTTAGAACCATTATATAAAAGAAAAGGAATTGGATACAAACAAGCCAAGGCCATTTCCTTTCATCCAGAAGGCGATAGTTCAGAAACAAAACCCTATATTTTAGTTGAAGGCGTTTTTGGAGATAACTTAGGCAAACAAGAAAAAGTTACTTACGATTATCTAATCAATGCTACAGGTCCGAAACTTGCTTTTGACATGACTGAAGGATTGCAACCAGCAACAAATAAAGTGTATTCTGTTTGTACTTATGATCATGCCGAACATGCATCGGACGCTCTTCATAAATTAATTGACCAATTAAAAAAATCGGATAAAAAGGCAAAAATTCTTATCGGAACCGGGCATGCAAAAGCAACTTGTCAGGGTGCAGCCTTTGAATATATTTTGAATGTAGAAAAAGAATTGCAAAAATTTGGGGTTCGAGATAAAGCTGAAATTACTTGGATTTCCAATGAATATGAGCTAGGTGATTTTGGAATGGATGGTATGTTAATGGAATACAATGGTTTCAATATGAAATCCAAAGATATGGTTGAGATGATCTTTGAAGACCGTGGTATCAAATGGATTTTAGGAGCCGGAGTTACTAAAGTGGAAGATGGAGTAGTACATTATGAAAATTTAGAAGGAGAATATAAAACTGAATCCTTTGATTTTGGTATGTTGATTCCTGCTTTCTCAGGACATGGCTTTCAAGCGTATGATAAAGAAGGACAAAATATAACTGAAAAATTATTCAGGGGTTTTATGGTGGTAGATGCCGATTATACTCCAAAACCTTACGAAGAATGGACGGTTCAAGACTGGCCTGAAACCTATCAAAACCCAAGCTATAAAAATATTTTTGCTCCTGGTATTGCTTTCGCACCACCGCATACGATTTCAAAACCACGTAAAAGTAAAAATGGAACCGAAATTTTCCCATCACCGCCGCGAACAGGAATGCCATCTGGAATTACAGCAAAATTAGTTGCAGATAATATCATAGATTCAATTAAAGCGGGAAAAGAATCATTACATCACAAAGGTTCATTGGGTAATATGGGTGCGGCTTGTATTGCTTCTGCAGGTTATGGAATGACACAAGGAAGTGGAGTAAGTATTACAACCTATCCAATTGTTCCTGATTATAAAAAATATCCTAATACTGGAGGAAGAGATATTAAAAAAACCTTTGGAGATATCGGTTTAGCGGGGCATTGGGTAAAGTTAGCTTTACATTATGCTTTTATTTATAAGGCTAAAATGAAACCCTTTTGGTGGTTAATTCCCGAATAGTTCATTAAGTAGAAACAAACTTTTACCAATTACCTAATACTTAAAAAAATGACACAAAGAATATCAAATGCACAACGTTCTAAAATGCAAAATCCGTTAATTCAATTATTCAAATTCTTTTATTTAAATATTAGAATATTGAAAATTGTTGCTGGAGGTCACGGAGGAACAAGAAAGTAACATCATCTATAGTTGTTGATGATTGTTTTAGTTTTATTGGTTAGTAAGAGCGTCTGTATTGGCGCTCTTTCTTTTTTGTAACAATGATTACAAAGTTGTGTAACTCTTGTTACCGACTACCTTTTTTTACGAATGTACATTTGTAACATAAAATATGAATAAAACTATACTATGAAAAAAGTCAATTTATTAATTGTATTAGGAATGGTAACTGGTGCAACTTACGCACAAGATACTTTGACGATTTCAAAAAATGATTTATTGCAGAAAGTTACAGAAAATAACTTACAAATTAAAGCTGCAGAAAAATCATTTCAATCAGCAAGAGCTGATTATCGTCAGTCAAATGCACTTTTCTTGCCTAATGTAAATGTATCGCATACCGGAATTTTAACTACTAATCCATTGATGGCTTTTGGTTCTAAACTCAATCAAGAAATTTTAACGGCTTCCGATTTTAATCCAGCATTATTAAATGATCCTGATAAAACACAAAATTTTGCCACTAAAATAGAAGTTCAGCAACCACTTATCAACTTAGATGGTTTGTATGGAAGACAAGCTGCTAAAGCTAAAATGGATGCTTTTCAATTGCAAACAGAGCGCACTAAAGAATATTTAGAACTTGAAGTTTCTAAAGCGTATATGCAATTACAATTGGCTTACAAAGCAGTACAAGTTTTGGAAAAAGCCAATACAACCGCACAAGGCAATTTAAAATTAGTAGACAACTATTTCAAAAACGGAATGTTGCAAAAAACCGATTTATTAAATGTGCAAGTTCGTGTAAATGAAATTGCGAATCAATTGCAATATGCTAAGTCCAATGTACAAAATGCTTCCGATTATTTAGCGTTTTTATTAAACGAAGATATGACCGGAAAAACCTTTAAACCGGCAGAAAATTTAGATAATGCAATTGCTATAGAAACTATAAATACCACAATTTCTGATTCCAGAAAAGATATTCAAGCGATGCAAAAATCGGCAGAGGCTTATCAAAAAATGTTTCAATCGTCTAAATTCGAATTCTTACCTCGATTAAATGCTTTTGGAAGTTACGAATTGTATGACCAACATCTTTTTCAAACTTCGGCTCAAGGATATTTAGTAGGGGCACAATTATCTTGGAATATTTTCGATGGATTTAAAAACGTTGGCAAAACACAAAAAGCAAAAGCTGATTTTGAAAAAGCAACGGTTGAAACCGAACAATACAAAAAGCAAAGTCAATTAGAATTGAATAAAACCAATCGTCAATTGCTTGATGCAGAAAATAAAGTTAATTTATCAAAATTAGCTTTCGAACAATCGCAAGAAGCGTATAGAATTCGTCAAAACAGATTCACACAAGGTTTAGAAAAAACAACCGATTTATTAATGTCAGAAACGCAAATGGCACAAAAAGAATTAGAGCATTTACAAGCCGTTTTCGAATATAACTTTACCAAACAATACTTACAATTTTTAACGAAATAAAATTTCTTTACAGGATTGTCCCCTTGAGGGGACTTTAGGGGTGTTAAAACCTCAAAATTTCTTAAAAACAAAGTTCCAAAAAATAAAATTTAAAAATAACAACATGAAAAAAATAATAACAATCATTACACTAACATCTTTAATATTAACTTCTTGTGGAAGTGATAAAAAAGAAAATGTAGCAGATTTACCGGCAATTCCAGTAAAAGTAGCTGGAAATTCTGGAAATTCTAATAGTCCTTATGTTACGGCAAGCGGAAAAATAGAATCCGAAAATAGTGCTAATTTAAGTACTAGAATGATGGGTTATGTAACCAAAGTAAACGTAAAAGTGGGACAAAATGTTTCGGCTGGACAACTTTTGGTAAGCATCAATAATACTGATTTACAAGCAAAAAAAGCACAGGTTGATGCTTCTATAACACAAGCTACCGCAGCGTACAACAATGCTAAAAAAGATTACGATCGTTTTGTGAACTTGTTTGCACAACAATCAGCTTCTCAAAAAGAATTGGATGATATGACTGCTCGCTACGAAATGGCAAAAGCAGGTTTAGAAGCAGCCAAACAAATGCGTAATGAAGTGATGGCGCAGTTTTCTTATTCGAATATTACCGCTCCATTTTCAGGAACGGTAACCAATACATTCGTAAAAGAAGGTGATATGGCGAATCCAGGAATGCCTTTGGTAAGTATTGAAGGAGCATCAAGATTACAAGTAACAGCAATGGTTTCAGAAAGTGATATTTCGAATGTAAAAAATGGAATGCCAGTTAAAATCAACGTGAAATCTTTAAATAAAGAAGTTGCTGGAAAAGTTTCGGAAGTGAGTTTGTCAGCAAAAAACACAGGCGGACAATATTTGGTGAAAGTAACTTTAGATAAAAAGGATAAAGAAATTTTATCAGGAATGTTCGTAAACGTTCAATTTCCAACGGCTAAAAAAGAAACAACAACTGTGAAATCAGATGTGGTTTTAGTTCCAGAAAGCGCTTTAGTAAAACAAGGACAATTGACAGGGATTTACACTATCGGAAGTGGTAATGTTGCTATTTTGAGATGGTTACGAGTTGGAAAAACATTCGGGAATCAAGTAGAAGTTTTATCTGGATTAGCAGCAAACGAACAATACATCGTTTCAGCTGACGGAAAATTATTCAATGGAGCTAAGGTTAGTGTTCAGTAATCAGTAATTAGTGTTCAGTAAAGGTTTTTAGTAGATAACTTGAAACCTGAAACTTTAAACTTTTAAACAAAAAATAACATGCAAGAAGGTATATCAGGTAAAATAGCCAATTTCTTTATCAACTCAAAATTAACCATTTTATTGATGGTGGCGTTGATGATTATTGGTACATACAGTTCGTTCTTAATTCCAAGAGAAGAAGAACCGCAAATTAACGTTCCTATGGCCGATGTTATGGTCATGTATCCTGGCGCAAGTCCGTCTGAGATAGAAAGTAGAGTGGTAAAACCATTAGAAAAAATCATTGGAAACATCAAAGGAGTAGAGCACATTCACAGTATGGCGATGAATGGCTATTCGATGATGGTGGTGCAATTTTATGTGGGTGAAAACAGCGAAGATTCGTATGTAAAATTATACGATGAGTTGATGAAAAACCGCACCATGTTTCCAGAAGGAGTAATGCAACCTATAGTAAAAACACGATCTATTGATGATGTTCCAATGTTGGGATTAACGCTTTGGAGTGAAAAATACGATGATTTCCAATTACGTCAAATTGCAGAAGAAGTTACTTCAGAAATTGAAAAAGTAAAAGACGTTGCGATTACGAAAGAAATTGGAGGAAGAACACGCGAGCTAAAAGTAGTTTTAGACAAAGATAAAATGGCTGAAAACGGTGTGGATGCATTGAGCATTATGCAAATGATTCAAGCCAATAACGGAAGTTCACAATCGGGTAGTTTTGTGCAAAATGATGCGGAATATTTAGTGACTACGGGTAAGTTTTTATCAACTTCAGAAGATGTAGAAAACTTGGTAGTAGGTGTTAACAATAACATGCCAGTTTATTTAAAACAAGTAGCAGCTATTCAAGACGGACCTCAAACACCTAAGAATTATGTTTCTTTTGGATATGGAAAAGCAAATGAGAAATTCTCCAAATTCAATTCGGAATATCCAGCGGTAACCATTTCAGTAGCCAAAGTTAAGGGTGCTGATGCGATGAAAATTTCTGAGAAAATATTAGAGCGAGTTGAAACTTTAAAGCAGAATATTATCCCAACCGATGTTCATGTTGAGGTTTCAAGAAATTACGGTGAAACAGCATCTCATAAAGTTGGAGAATTACTATTACACTTAGGTGTTGCCATCATTGCGGTAACGGTTTTAGTAATGTTAGCTATGGGCTGGAGAGGTGGATTAGTAGTTTTCTTCTCTGTTCCGTTGACCTTTGCTTTGACATTATTTAGTTATTATTTATTAGGATATACGTTAAATAGAATCACGCTTTTTGCTTTAGTATTCGTAGTAGGTATTGTGGTGGACGACAGTATTATTATTGCCGAAAACATGCACCGTCATTTTAAAATGAAGCGACTGCCATTCAAACAAGCTGCCATTTATGCCATTAACGAAGTAGGTAACCCAACCATCTTAGCAACCTTTACGGTAATTGCTGCGATTTTACCAATGGCTTTCGTATCTGGTATGATGGGACCATACATGAGTCCGATGCCAATTGGTGCTTCTATTGCCATGATGTTGTCATTGTTTGTGGCTTTGACCGTTACACCTTATTTGGGATACCATTTACTTCATGAAAAAGACCAGCAAGAACACAAAGAAGAACAAGGATTAGAAACGTCTTGGATTTACAAAATCTATAAAAAAGTAGAGCAACCGCTTTTAGATAATTCGAAGAAACGTAATTTGATGTTCGTTGTAACGATTGTACTTTTATTGGGCTCGGTTTTGATGTTCTTTACGAAATCGGTAGCAGTAAAAATGTTGCCTTTTGATAACAAAAACGAATTCCAAGTGGTAATTGATATGCCAGAAGGAACTACTTTAGAAAGAACGGCAGCAGTTACAAAAGAAATTGCGCAATATCTTTCTACTGTTCCTGAAGTAGTGGATTATCAGAATTACATTGGTGCTTCTGCACCCATAACTTTCAATGGTTTAGTTCGTCATTACGATATGCGTGGTGGCAGTAATATGGCAGATATCCAAGTGAATTTACTACACAAAGAAGATAGAGATTTACAAAGTCACGATATCGCAAAAGTAGTACGTCCAGAAGTACAAAAGATTGCTAAAAAATATGGTGCCAACGTAAAAATTGTAGAAGTTCCACCAGGACCACCCGTTTTATCAACTTTAGTAGCTGAGGTTTACGGACCTAATTACGAAGAGCAAATTAAAGTAGCGAATCAAGTGAAAACGATTTTGGAAACAACTTCTGATGTGGTTGATACGGATTGGATGGTAGAAGCTCCTCAAGTAGAATACAAATTAGAGGTAGATAGAGAAAAAGCCATGTTAAACGGTATCGCTCCGCAACAAGTTGTTGGTAATTTGACTTATTTGCTAAGAGAAATGCCGGTATCTAATTTGTATGATGAACGTTCGAATAATCCTGTTGGTATTACTCTTTCATTAGAAGACAAAGACAAAACTTCGATTCAAGACATTCAAAATTTGAAAATCAAAGGAAGTAGAGGAAATGTAGTTCCTGTAAGTGATTTAGTTAAAGTTACAACAGATACGTTACAAAATACGATTTACCGTAAAGACCAAAAACGTGTGGTTTATGTTTTAGCCGATATGGCGGGAGCATTAGAAAGTCCGGTGTATGCGATTTTGGGAATGAATGAGAAGTTGGAAAAAATGCAATTACCAAAAGGCTACAAAGTAAACGAATTGTACATGGATGCACCATCTGATGAAAGTGACTTCACCGTGAAATGGGATGGAGAATGGCAAATTACCTTAGAAGTATTCCGTGATTTAGGAGCAGCATTTTTAGTGGTAATTATTATAATTTACATGTTAATTGTAGGTTGGTTCCAAAATTTCAAAACTCCAATTGTAATGATGGTTGCGATTCCACTTTCGTTAGTCGGAATTGTATTAGGACACTGGGTTTTAGGAGCATTCTTTACCGCTACTTCGTTTATTGGTATGATTGCGTTAGCAGGAGTTATGGTTCGAAATTCGGTCTTACTAATTGACTTTATTGAAATCCGATTGAATGATGGAATTCCAATGAAACAAGCTATTATCGAAGCTGGAGCTGTTAGAACCACACCAATTTTATTGACAACAGGAGCAGTAGTAATCGGAGCCTCAATCATCTTGTTTGACCCAATTTTCCAAGGATTAGCCATTTCGTTAGTAGCAGGAGCGATTGTTTCAACTTTACTTACTTTGATTGTAGTGCCATTAATTTACTACATCACGGAACGTAAAAAATGGGAGAATAATAAATAATAAAAATGTTTAATCATAAAAAAACTTACCTCGATAGTTTCCTCCCCAATTGGGGAGGTTAGGTGGGGCCAAAATATGAAATTAGTATTAATCACAGCCATAGCAGAATTTGAAAAAGATGTCAAAAAGATGCTAAAAGAAGCTAAAGTAAAATCCTATTCGTATCGTGATGTAAAAGGTTTTAGAGATGCTTCAGAAGAAAGTGTAGAAGATAATTGGTTTGGTTCTGAAATGAATGAGACAGATTCAGTAGTGTTTTATGCCTTCATTCTACAACAAAATTTAGATATTTTGTTTGATGAAGTTACTCAATTTAATAAAAATCAAGAAACAATTTCTAAAGTTCATTTAGCAGTGTTTTCAGTAGAAAAGTATAACTAAAAAATAAATTATGATAAACAGATTAATAAGAGCAATAGCAGGAACATTTATTATTTTAAGTGTTCTTTTAGGAATGTATGTAAATGAAAATTGGTATTGGTTTACCATTTTTGTTGGAGCTAATTTGCTTCAATCAGCTATTACCAAATGGTGTTTGATGGAAGATATTTTAAGAAAAGTATTTAAAATTCAAGATTAAGATAGAAAGTCAGGTGAAAGCCTGACTTTTTTTAAAAAGTAAATCTTAAAAAAGCATTTGGAGTTCTTTCTAATGAAAAAGTATTCACCTGTTCCACAATATTTGTATTGTTGTTTATGCGATAATGTTGATTGATACTGGTTTTATTATTCAATACATTTTGAACCGAAAAACCAAAATTTAGTTTTGATTTTGTACTAATAGCAAACGCATAAGAACCTGAAAAATTTAGCTGAAAATATTCTTCTAGATTAGAAGAATTAGATGTTTGATAACCAACTGTTGGTGTCTCTGGTTCAGTGTAGATGGGTGTTGTGCTTATTGGTAAAGTTGTTGGTTTTCCCGTAAACCAATGTGCTCCTATAGCTAAATTGAAGTTCTTAAAATCAGAAATTACAGCCGATTTTATATCATGTTTGATTTCAAAATTATTTGGAAAAGTAGTTGGGTTCAATGTTCTGAAATTGTAATTATTCTCTTGGAAGGTATAACTTATCCAGGTAGTAATGGGTTTGAATTGTTTTTGAATTAAAAACTCTGTTCCATAAACGGTGAAATTTCCATTGGTCTTTACAAATTCATATTGGTTTTGAAAACCTTGACTCATACTGGTAATTCCATCTACTTTTTTATAAAAATTTTCTAAAGTTAGCAACCAATTATTTTTATTGAACGAAAACCCTAATGACGCTTGATTACTTTTCACAATGGGAATATTTTCATTATTAGATAAAGTCCATCTTCGTTTTTCGATGCCTAAAAAATCTTGTTGTAAATCGACAATTTGTGATGTAGTTTGATGTTTGCTTTCACCCATAATTTCCAATTGGAAAAAGGGAGTTAATTTATAATTTAACTGAATTCGCGGTTCAAAAATAAAAGTAGAAAATTCTTGAATATAGTTTTGTCTGAAACCAATTCGACCATTAAATTTATCGTTAACTGAATAATAGTTAAGTTCGGCAATTAGTGCATGATTTTTTAAAACTTCTTTGATTTTTCTAGAAAAAACAGGCGTATTTACAACATCTACATTTCGTACCCCAATTTCATTAAATTGATAGCCATTCATAAAGGTAAAATTGTCAGATAAGAAATGACTATTTTGTAATTTTATGCCAGTATCTAAAATAGTGTTTTCTTGATTAAAAATTTGATTGCTTTCTATCGATTCATTTTCAGAATTAATATTGTAATAGGAAGCGTAAATTGATATTTCGCTGCTATTTTTTGCATTCCAAATTGTTTTTAACAATGCATTTGCTCCATAGGTTTGTTGTTCTAAGCAACTGTTTTTAGATATGGTAACATTGTTTTCTGTTTTGGTTTGAAATATGTCCAATACGTTGCTAATGCTCAAAATATCAATAAATAAATCTGCTTTTTGTTTTATTTTTTGATGGTATTGTGCAGTAAAATCGTAAAAATAAAAATCTTCTTTAGAGTTGTATTTAATATTTTGATTGTCAAAGTAATTGGTTACTATAGTATTTTGAAATATCTTATCGAAATAACTTTTGTAAGTTGGTGAAGTAATTAAATCAGTATAGGATCGTCTTCCACTAATTTCAATATTTGATTTTTTAGAAGTTTTTACTTTCGCATAAAAATCAGCGTTAATTAAATTAAAACCAATAGCTCCTGTTGTATTTTCTATGGAATCGGTATGCGTAGAAATTAAAACTGAACTCGAAACACCATCGCCATAAAAAGCTGAGGTTCCGTTTTTAGCAATATTAATTTTGTGAGCTAAATTTGGATTTAAAGAAGAAATTAATCCAAAAAAATGTCCTGTTTGATACAATCTAATTCCATTCCAAAGAAACAAATTTTGGTCATGTGTTCCGCCTCTCACACTTGTGTTTGAAATGCTTTCATCCGTAGCATTTATCCCTGGTATTTGTTGCATTGTTTGAAAAACATCAGGTTCTGTTAATCCGGGAAGAAGACCAATTTTTTTAGGTTTTACTTCATAAGTACCATCTCTTTTTTTACTAATTCCTTTGGTTAAATATAAGGTTGTTACAACAGGTTCTAAATCATTTATTATACTTTTTAAGTAGATTGTTGGGCAACTTTCTACATATAAAAATGAAGAAGGGATGATTTCTGATTTGTAATTCAAATGCGAAATTTCGATGGTATTTGCAGATTTTGTTTTAAGTTCAAAAAAACCAATTTCGTTTGTAATGGTATATGTGTTTGTTCCAGAAATTAGAAGTGTTGCATTTTGTATGGGTTCTTTGGTTTCTTTATCCAAAAGATAGCCACACAAAGGTTTATCAAGTTTTTGATTATTGATTACTGAGATGTATTTTTCGGAAATAAATTCAAATTTTAATTGTGTTTTTTCAGAAATATAGTTCAGTTTTTCTTGAAGAGTTAATGAATTCGAAGGTGGAATTAATTTAAAAAACGCAATTTCTTCTTCAATAAAATTAAAATTTACTTCCTGAGTTTTGCCAATGTTTTCTAATATTTTTTTCAATAAAATAGTCTTGCCATTGTCTTGTGCCCGAAGTGGTAAGACAATGACAAATAGGCTAAATATCATTATTAAAAAGCGATTGTAATTCATTTACTTTTTTACTAATTCAAAACTTGTTTCGTTTGATTTTTTTATTTGTAAATGATAGGTTGAGGCAATTATTTGTAAGGCTACATCTAAATTATTGCTAGGAAGTTTTCCAGTGAATAATTGTTCTGTTGCTATCGTATTTGTTTTAATGGTAACGTTATATGTGTTTTCAATATCAGCAATAATAGTTTTCAAGTTTTGATTTGTAAAACTCATTTCTTCTTCATAAGAAGCCCATTTTGGCATTGATAATGTTGTTTTTCCTTCTTTTTTAGAATCATTTTCAAAAGTAACCAACATCCCTTTTGTTAAAATAAGTTCGTGATTTTTGTAGTTTACTTTTACTTTTCCTTCGTAGCAAGTTACTTCAAAGGTATTGTCTTTTGAGTTTACATTGAATTGTGTTCCTAAAACGGTCACTTTTCCTAAATTCGTATTGACTTCAAATGTTTTTCCTTTTGCCACTTTAAAATAAGCTTCACCTTTTAAGTCAATTGCTCGGTTGTTTTTCCAGAAGAAAGTTTTGTATTCGATATATGAATTTTTATTTACTATAACTTCTGAATTATCTGGTAAACTTACAGTTTGTGTAAGTTTAGTACCATAATATTTTTCTTTAAAATTATTAACAATAAAAAAACTTAATCCAAAAGCAATAACTAACACAGCAGCAATCGGAGCGAACCAATTTTGTTGAAGTTTCACAACTTTTGTTGCTTTTTTAGTAGCAACAACGTTACTCAACATTTTATCTTGGTCAAATGCTGGAGTTTTTAAGCGTGCTGAATTTTCTTTGATTTTTTCATACAAAGCAAAGTCCGGATTTTGTTTAAATTCGGCTAATTCTTCAGCGGTTAATTCGTTATTAAGCCATTTGGCTAATTTGTAATCTTCGTCCATAATTTTCGTATTACAATAATGTAACAAGTATATTGTTTTTTACCCTACTTAAAATTTTCTATTTCTTTTTTTAGTTCTATCAAAGCCAAGTGAATACGTTTTTCAACAGCTTTTACACTAATGTTTAATTCTAAGGCAATTTCGGCGTATTTTTTACCATCAATTCGATGCATTAAAAAAGCTACTCTTTGCGTTTCGTTTATATTATTAATAGCTTTTAATAATTTTGATTCAAATTGTTCTTGTTCTAATATATGTTCTGGGTTTTCGTTTGTTCTATCTATTAAAGTATTGTTCTTTTCATAGGTAAGAACTACTTTATTATGTGCAATTGCATTTAAAGAATTGTTAGTTGCAATAGTATAAATATAAGATTTTGCTTTTTCAATTGAGACATCTTTACAATTCTGCCACAGTTTTATAAAAGCTTCTTGTGTGGCATCTTCAGCCTGTTCTGTATTGCCAAATTTGTAGTAGAGATAATTTCGTAAACCTTTTGCATGGCTTTTAAAAAAAGCTGAAAAAATATTTTCTTGGCAAATTGTACTATTTTCAGGCATCCTTGAATAAATCGCTTAAAATTAATTAAATCCTAGGTAGGGTTTTATAAAAATGAGTTGTTGTATAGTTATAGCAAATATAAACATTTTTAATTTTAATCATTTTTTTAAAATTTAGGTAGGGTAAAATTAATTTGAATTGTTATACCAAATATAAACCCAAAAAAATAATAAATATGAAACTAAAACATTTTTTAAATTTAAGTTTAATAGGTTTGCTTTTAATGTCATGCCAAAGTGAAGAAAATGAAGTAATTCAAGATACTAGTCAAAATCTAGCAAAGTCTTCACCATTAACTAACTTAATCTCTAGAGTTTCCCAAAATCCTACATCAACTGATAATGTGTTAGACAATTCCAGTTGTTTTAGTGTTGTACTTCCTGTAACTGTTATTGTTAATGGACAAAACATTGTTGTTACAAATCAAGCGGATTATCAAACAGTTCAAGATGCAATTGATGCATTTTCAAACGATGATGATATTGTAAATTTTGTCTATCCAATAACGGTTCAATTTCAAAATTTTACCACACTTGTAGTACAAAATGCAGATGTTTTAGATGATATTATGGATGATTGTGGTGAAGATGATGGTTTTAATGAAATAGATTGTATGAATTTCAATTTTCCAATTGTGGTAAATGTATACAATGCAAATAATCAATTGGCAGAAACAATTTCTATTACAAATAATATACAGCTATATAATTTTTTAGAGTTACTAGAGGATAATGAATACATAGCAATTCAATATCCAATTTCCGTAACAGATTCAAATAATCAAACAATTGTGATATACAATAATGATCAATTTGAAGATGTTATTGAGGATGCCATAGATGATTGTGATGATGATTCTCAATCTCCGGGAGGTAACGGTAATTTATCAGCAATCTTAACAGATGGAATTTGGTACGTGTCTTATTTTTATGATGATACAAATCAAACTTCAATGTATGCTGGATATACATTTACCTTCAATAGTAATGGAACTTCCCAAGCAATGTCAAATGGTAATTTTTTGAATGGATCTTGGTCAAACTATATGGATGGAGCTGAAGAAAAAATAGAATTGGATTATGATGGCTCTATTTTAGATGAATTAGAAGATGATTGGGAAGTTATTGAATATTCATCAACACAGATTCGCTTAAAAGATGTAAGTGGAGGTAATGGCGGAACAGACTATTTATATCTATCAAAAAATTAAAAAAAAACTAAATTTAAATAACTATAAAATTAAATTTTAGTACTATGAGAAAATTAGCTTTAATCCCTATGTTGTCATTAATTTTCATGTTAAATGTAGCTTCAATGTGCTCTAATGATGATGATTCAAATTCCACAACAGATCCTACTCCAGTAGTAAATACCGTAAATCAAGGTACTTGGCGTATTACATTTTATGAAGATTCAGGTGTAAATAAAACTACAAATTATTCTAATTACATTTTTACATTTGGTCCTAATAATGTTTTAACTGCTGCTAATACCAATACATTTACTGGTTCTTGGTCTGTAACTTCTGATGACAGTAATGATGATAGCCCAAGTAACGATTTAGATTTTAATATTTTATTTACAACACCTGCACCAGCTACTTTTGTAGATGATTTGTCAGATGATTGGGATATTATTAGTTACACTTCAACTAAAATTGAATTAGTTGATGTTAGCGGTGGTAACGGAGGTACAGATTATTTGACATTTGAAAAAAATTAACAACTTAATCTCTTTTTGTCCCAATAAAAAACCAGCTTTTATAGCTGGTTTTTTATTTAAAACAAACCTAATTTCTCACTTTGCAACTTTATAACTTTATCTTATCTTTGCACTTCATTAAACAAAAACAGAATCATGTTTGATAATTTAAGCGATAAGTTAGATAAAGCGTTTCATATATTAAAAGGACACGGTAAAATTACCGATGTTAACGTTGCTGATACTCTTAAAGAAGTTCGTAGAGCTTTATTAGATGCCGACGTAAATTTTAAAATTGCTAAAGATTTTACCACAAGAGTAAAAGAAAAAGCTATTGGTGAAAACGTATTAACTACATTACAACCAGGACAATTAATGGTTAAAATCGTTAAAGACGAGTTAACCGAATTAATGGGTGGTGATGCTGCAGGAATTAATCTTTCTGGAAATCCCTCTGTTATTTTAATGTCGGGTTTACAAGGTTCTGGTAAAACTACTTTTTCTGGAAAATTAGCTAACTTTTTAAAAACTAAAAAAAGCAAAAAACCTTTATTGGTGGCTTGTGATATCTATCGTCCTGCAGCGATTAATCAGTTGCATGTAGTGGGTGGACAAATTGGGGTTGAAGTTTATTCAGAACCAGAAAATAAAAATCCTGTTGAAATTGCTCAAAACGCAATCAAGC
>CAZCIV010000014.1:1494-19546 GCA_964498595.1 uncultured Flavobacterium sp. | reverse complement strand
GCACTTCGAAAAACCTCGCCTAACGAACACATATAATAAGACGAAATCCATTTCCAATGTTCGATTTGGTGTGAATTTACAACTGGTTTTTCATCTAAAATTTGATGAATTTCTTTTGCTTCGTATAATTGAGGTGGCGTATTCGTTTTATCCAACACCAAAGCCGTATAAATCTTCGTTTTTCCAAAAGGAACTGCCACTCGCATTCCTATTTGAATGTAGTGAAATTCCGCTTCCGAAACCTGATAAGTAAAGGTTTTAGAAACAGCTAATGGTAAAACGACTTCGATAAAATACAGCATAGAACAAATATAGTTGGAAAAAGAGAATAGAGAAAAGAAAAAAGAGAAAAGATAAATACATCAATAAAAAAAAGCGTCCTCGATTGAGAACGCTTACTTTTATATTTAGTTGGAATTATTTTCCTAACATTTCGCCTTTTAAATCTTTATCTGCTGGTTTGTCGCATAACCAAATTCCAAAAAGAGCTTTTTTGAAATCATGTCCGTCGATACTTCCTTTTTTAGTTCCGTTTTTGTAAACTACCACTCCTTCTTCTGGATTATATACAATAATAAAAACATCCCCTTTTTTAATTTCTTCTTTAAAGAAACCTTTGAATTTGTCTATTTTAGATTTTAATGGTGCTGTTTTCTTTCCTGTTGCATTTTCAAAACCTTCATTAATTGCCGATATCATTTTATCAGAAGTAATCAAACCAGAAACAATGTTTAACTTAATAGCCGCTCCTTCTTTACTGTTCATGATTTCAGAAGCATTTGTGCTTTTTTTCTCTAAATACAAAGCACCAACATACATGTCCATAAACATTTTAACACGAGTTCCAGCGCCATTTAAAACTAAAGACTGACCTTCTAAATTTAACTTAGCATCAACTTTAACTCCTGATACTGTTTTTTGTGCATTTACTGTAAACACAGTCGTAATCAACATTAAAAATGTAATAACTTGTTTTTTCATAATTTATTTTTTTTAGTTTGGCTAAATATATAAATTTTTTCTTTTCAATTTTGAAATAGTTGCATTTAGTTCGAATCCTAATAACAAAACCATGCAATTAATCCAGATATAAAACATTAGTACAAGAAGTGTACCAATTGAACCATATAACTCGTTGTACTTTGCAAATTTAGTTACATAAATACCGAAAACATAAGAAGAAACCACTATTAAAATGGTAGTAAAAACCGCACCATAACTAATAAATGCAATACTTGAAGTTTCTTTAGCTCCAAATTTATATAATATTGAAGTTGTGATCAAAATCATTAAAAGAATGAAACCATATCGACTCCATTCAATAACCGAAACATCTGCTACATAACCTCGAATATTTATTTTTTGAATCATTACCTCAGCAATCACAATGGCTGCAACTGTTATCAATAAAATCATCGATAAGACTAAAGAAATGGCTAATGAAATAAAATATTGTCTAAAAAAACCTCTAGTAATAGTAATGTGAGCCGACATTTCAAATCCACCTAAAATGGCATTAATACCATTGGTCATCAACAAAATAGACAAAATAAAACCTGATGAAAGTAAACCTTGGTGACTGGTTTCCATGATATCTTTTAAAATGGCTTCAATAGCATCGTAAGTATTGGGTGGCACTCCTTCTTCTACAAACTCTAAAAAATCGGCTTGAAAATTTTCCAAAGGGATAAACGGAATTAAATTCAAGATAAATAAAGCAAACGGAAATAACGCCATAAAGAAACTAAACGCAATAGCACTTGCTCTGTACGAAAAAGCACCTTTGAAAATTCCCAACACATAAAGCTCCAAAATATCATAAAGTGATAACCCTTCTAAAGATTTCAACTTTATAGCTTTTGTAAGCGAAACTAATTGCTTTACAACTGGGATTTTATTGAGTTTATTTTCTATTTCTTCCGACATACATTATATCGCTTTTAAACTTAAATCCATATTATAAACCGAATGCGTCAATGCACCAGATGAAATATAATTCACTCCACATTCTGCGTAATGTCGAATGGTTTTCTCATTGATATTCCCAGAAGATTCAGTCAAACATTGATTTCCAATCATAGCTACTGCTTTCTTAGTCGTTTCGTAATCGAAATTGTCTAATAGAATTCGATAAACACCGCCAGCATCTAAAATTTGTTGCACTTCGTCTAAATTTCTGGCTTCTACAATGATTTTTAAATCTTTGTTATTATCAATTAAATATTGCTTTGTCTTTGCAATCGCTTGCGGAATTCCTCCAGCAAAATCGTTGTGATTGTCTTTCAACATAATCATATCGTACAATGCAAAACGATGATTTTCACCTCCTCCAATTTTCACCGCCCATTTTTCGATGGCACGAATCCCTGGTGTAGTTTTACGAGTATCTAAAATTTTAGTTTTTGTTCCTTCCAGTAAATCAACAAACATTTTGGTTTTCGTTGCGATGGCGCTCATTCGTTGCATCGAATTCAACACCAAACGCTCTGCTTTTAAAATCGATTGCGAGCTTCCTGAAACATGAAAAACAACATCACCATATTTTACTCTTTCACCATCATTGATAAAAGTTTCCACTTTCATGTCTTTATCCACATAATGAAAAATCATTTTAGCGAATTCTACACCAGCAATAATCCCTTCATCTTTAACTAATAACTTCGCTTTTCCTTGTGCTGAAGCTGGAATACACGCGAGTGAACTGTGGTCGCCGTCTCCAACATCTTCACGGATAGCATTACTAATGATTAATTCTAATTCTTTTTGAAATTGCGCTTCTGAAATCATGTTTTGTAAATTGAATTGCTAATGTAAGAAATCCTTTGAAGTTTAAAAAATATTGAGCGCGTAAAAACAAAAAACTCCCAGATAAATCTGAGAGTTTCTTTATGATTGAATTTTAAATTCGATTAAGATAAAGCTGCTTTTACTTGATCAGCTGCTTCTTGGAATTGTACTGCAGATAAAATTGGCATACCAGAATTATCGATTAATTCTTTAGCAATTTCTGCATTTGTTCCTTGTAAACGAACGATGATTGGCACTTTAATAGCGTCACCCATGTTTTTGTAAGCATCAACAACACCTTGAGCAACACGGTCACAACGAACGATTCCACCAAAAATGTTAATTAAAATAGCTTTTACGTTTGGATCTTTTAAGATAATACGGAAAGCCGTTTCAACACGTTTTGCATCAGCAGTTCCACCTACGTCTAAGAAGTTAGCTGGCTCAAAACCTGCATACTTAATTAAGTCCATAGTAGCCATTGCTAAACCAGCTCCGTTTACCATACAACCAACAGTTCCATCTAAGTCAACGTAGTTTAATCCTACTTCTTTAGCTTCCACTTCGATTGGGTTTTCTTCTCTAACGTCTCTCATTTCAGCATATTTTGCTTGTCTGAATAAAGCGTTATCGTCGATATTTACTTTAGCATCAACTGCTAAGATTTTGTTGTCAGATGTTTTTAATACTGGGTTGATTTCAAACATAGATGAATCAGAACCGATATACGCTTTGTATAAAGCATCGATAAATTTCACCATTTCTTTAAAAGCTTCTCCAGATAAACCTAAATTAAAAGCAATTTTTCTAGCTTGGAAACCTTGTAATCCATAAGCAGGATCAATTTCTTCTGTAAAAATTAAGTGTGGTGTGTGCTCAGCAACTTCTTCGATATCCATTCCACCTTCTGTAGAATACATAATCATGTTACGTCCAGTTGCTCTGTTTAATAATACAGAAACATAGAATTCAGAAGTTTCGCTTTCACCAGGATAATAAACGTCCTCAGCAATTAAAACTTTGTGAACCGTTTTTCCTTCTGGTGGAGTTTGTGGTGTAATTAACTGCATTCCGATGATTTGCTCAGAAATTTCAGTTACTTGGTCTAAGTTTTTAGCTAACTTAACTCCTCCACCTTTTCCTCTACCTCCAGCATGGATTTGCGCTTTTACTACGTACCAACTTGTACCTGTTTCAAGAGTTAATTGTTTTGCTGCAGCTACTGCCTCAACTGGATTGTTAGCAACAATACCACGTTGAACACGTACTCCATAACTAGCTAGGATTTCTTTACCCTGATATTCGTGTATGTTCATAATTGTTATGCGTTTATCTTGTTTAAAAAAGTGCCACAAAAATAGCAAAGTAATTTTTAATGGACTAACTTTTTTTCGTTTAATTTGGGAATTTGATATACATAATCCTATTAAAACTATAACTTCAAAAAAACATAAATGTTACAAATAAAACATTTTGTTATATTTTGTTAATAATTGTTTTAAAAATTGCACAAAGTAAATATTGAATTAATTTTGCATCAAATTAAATAAAAAATGAAACCAGAAGTATTACAACAATTAGCAACAGAATTTGGAAGTCCATTATACGTTTATGATGCGGAAAAAATTGCCTTTCAATACAACCGATTACATAATGCATTTAGCAAAGTAGAACGTTTTAAGGTACACTATGCTGTTAAAGCTTTATCGAATGTTTCTGTTTTGAAATACTTAAAAAGTTTAGGTTCTGGATTAGATACAGTTTCTTTACAAGAAGTACAATTAGGATTACATGCTGGTGTTGACCCAAAAGATATCATTTATACGCCTAATGGCGTTTCGATGGAAGAAATTGAAGAAGTAGCACAATTAGGCGTTCAAATCAATATTGATAATTTATCAATTTTGGAACAATTTGGAACGAAACACCCAACAATTCCAGTTTGTATTCGAATTAATCCACATGTGATGGCGGGTGGAAACGCTAATATTTCGGTGGGACATATTGATAGTAAATTTGGAATTTCGATTCATCAATTGCCTCATATTTTGAGAATTATTGAGAATACTAAAATGCACATCAACGGAATTCACATGCATACGGGTTCGGATATTTTAGATGTGGAAGTGTTCTTATATGCTGCCGAAATTTTATTCGAAACAGCTAAAAATTTCCCAGCATTAGATTTTATTGATTTTGGAAGTGGATTTAAAGTACCATACAAAAAAGGAGATATTGAAACGAATGTAGAAGAATTTGGAAGAAAATTAACGAAACGCTTTTTAACTTTCGAAAAAGAATACGGCCGCCCATTAACACTAGCTTTTGAACCAGGAAAATTCTTGGTTAGTGAAGCTGGTTATTTCTTAGCGAAAGTAAATGTGGTAAAACAAACAACTTCAACTGTTTTTGCAGGAATTGACTCAGGATTTAATCATTTAATTCGTCCGATGTTATATGGCGCGCAACATCATATTGAAAATATTTCTAATTCTAAAGGAAAAGAACGTTACTACTCGGTAGTAGGTTACATATGTGAAACTGACACTTTTGCTAGCAACCGAAGAATTACTGAAATTCACGAAGGTGATATTTTGTGTTTCCGAAACGCAGGCGCTTATTGCTTTTCAATGGCCTCTAACTACAACTCACGACTAAAACCAGCCGAAGTACTTTGGAAAGACGGAAAAGGTCACTTAATCAGAGAACGCGAAACGATTGATGATATTTTGAGAAATCAAGTAATGATTGAAGTGTAAACACGAATTTCACGAATTAGCACAAATAAAAAAGCATCAAATTTTAGTTTGATGCTTTTTTGTTATTTTTCTAAAACCTCCAACAAAACTTTACCACCAGAACTATTTGGCATGGTAATTTTCAGCATTTGGGTAACTGTTGGAGCAATTTGTGTGATTTCTTTTCTATCGTGGGTTTGACCTTTTTTAATGTTCCAACCAAAGAAAATTAAGGGAACATGTGTGTCATAAGAATAAGGCGAACCATGCGTTGTTCCTGTTGAAGAATATTCTACATAACCTGGTTTGAAAATCATGATAAGTTCCCCGTTTTGTGTTGGGTCGTAGCCTTTTGTGATGAAGTCTAAATAATAATCACTTGGATTTCCGTTGGTAATTTCTTCTTCGGTGTAAACTCGTTTGATGTAGTCTTGTTTGTGTAAATAATCTTTGAAGTTTTGTTTTACATCTTGTAAATTCAAGCCTTTTGCTTTTACTTTCGCTTTATCGAAAAACACATTGTAATTTGAGTAATCTAATACTAAGTTTTCACCAAAAGTAGTTTCCGAAAACTCTTTTAAGTCTTTCTGGATGTTTTTATAATTGATGTTATCTACTTTGTATTTATTGTCTTTCAAATAGGTTACATTCTCAGCTCCAGCGTGATCTGCCGTTAAGAAAACCATATAATTTCCTTTTCCAACCGTTTTGTCTAAGTAAACTAAGAAATCAGCAATCGTTTCATCTAAACGTAAAAAAGTGTCTTGTAATTCTATTGAACGTGGTCCTAAAACATGTCCGATATAATCCGTTGAAGAGAAACTTACGGCAAGAAAATCGGTGATGTTGTCTTTTCCTAAATTTTCGCTTTCAATGGCTTTTTTAGCAAAATCGGCTAATAAATTATTTCCATAAGGCGTTGAACGAAGAATTCCAGCATCGTTTGCATCATACATATCTTGTAAATTGTATGGCATAAACGGCGCTTTTTTATACAATTTTCCTTCGTATGGATTGTTATCGGTTAAGCTTTCGTTGTAGGTTTCTTTAGGTTTTAATAAATCCCAACCTTTGGTTACATATTTCAAATAATTTTTCTCAGCATTGAATTGCGTTGCCCAATCTGGAAGTTTTTCTCCGTAATACGTACTTGAAATAAAAGCTCCAGTTTTACTGTACCAAAAAGCCCAATCTGCAAAATGTCCAGCTGGCAAAATAGCTCCTCTATCTTTGATACTGATTCCGATTACTTTTCCTTTGAAGTTGGTTGACAACTTCAATTCGTCAGTAATAGTTGAACTTTGCAAGTTTCTTGGCGACATTTTACCTTCTTTTTTGGAATCATCACCAATAGTTGAAACCGTTTCGTCATCGGTACAATACATTTCTTTTCCTGTTGCTTTATTGAACCATTCGTTACCTACAATTCCGTGAACAGCAGGAGTAGTTCCAGTGTATACAGAAGCATGACCAGGTGCGGTATAAGTTGGCATGTAGTTATAATGAGTATTATTGAAAGTGTATCCTTCTTTCATTAATCGCTTGAAACCATTCTCGGAAAAATCGTTTGAAAAACGGTATAAATATTCCATTTTCATTTGGTCTACTACGATTCCTACAACTAATTTTGGTTTATCTTGTGCAGAAATTAACAAAGAAATAAGAGACGCGGTTACGGCTAAGGCTTTTTTCATTTTTAATTATTTTATACAAAAGTACGCTTTTGATGTAAATTTAATATTGATAAATAGAAAAATGACTTTTTATTTGTAACAATAAAAAGTCATTTTTCTATAATTTATTTCTTCTTTGAAGTCTTATCTTCAAGTACGGTCATATTATAGACAATAATCATATCTTGATAAGTTATATACAATTGATTTCGTCCGCCTTGTTTTTTTCGAGTATAAATGGTTAAGGTACATTCTACACCATTGTTATCAACACAATCAAATTTTACTACATCGTCATCTCCTATTGTTTCTTGATTTCCATATTTCATTATGGAAAAAAGTTGAAGAATTTCAGAATACACCACAATTCGATGACTTTCCATATCTAACAACACCGTCATTTCTGATTTTTGTAGTTTTGACCAATCGCTCCAGTTTCCTTTATTATCTTTCTGGCTTACCATATATCCAGAAGTCTTAAAGTTAAACTTTTGCGCATAACTTACAGTAGATACAAAAAACAAAAATAATAGTAGGGATTTTAAATGCTTCATCATATAAATATTAAAATTCAAAGGTAGTAACCTCTTTTTTAGCCAAGTTAAATTCGGTTATGATATTATCAACAATAGTTTCAACAGGTAAAATATCATGAATTAATCCGGCAATTTGACCAATTTCTAATTCGCCTTCCACTAAATCACCTTCAAACATACCTCTTTTTGCCCTTCTTTTTCCTAATAAAGTTTCTAAATCTTCTTTTGACGGACATTTGGCATATAATTCCTGAACATCGTTGTAAAATTTATTTTTGATTAATCGAACGGGTGCCAATTCTTTTAACGTTAATTGCGTATCACCTTCACCTGTTTCTACAATAGTTCGTTTGAATTCATCATGCGCCGAACTTTCCGTTGAAGCTGCAAAACGACTTCCCATTTGAACACCATCAGCACCTAATGTCATAGCAGCTAACATTCCTCTACCCGTAGCAATTCCTCCAGCAGCAATTAACGGAATATAAATTTGTTCGCGAACCATTGGAATTAAGGTTAAAGTAGTAGTTTCTTCTCTACCGTTGTGTCCGCCAGCTTCAAAACCTTCTGCAACTACAGCATCTACTCCAGCTTCTTGTGCTTTTAATGCGAATTTTGAACTACTAACCACATGAACAACCGTTATTCCGTTTTCTTTAAGAAAAGGAGTCCAAGTTTTTGGATTTCCTGCAGAAGTGAAAACAATTTTCACGCCTTCTTCTTTCAGAATTTGCATGATTTCTTCAATATTTGGATATAGCATTGGAACGTTTACTCCAAAAGGTTTATCGGTTGCTTTTTTGCATTTTTGGATGTGTTCTCTAAGCACTTCTGGATACATAGATCCCGCACCGATTAAACCTAATCCACCTGCATTACTAACAGCGCTTGCTAATTTATAACCACTATTCCAAATCATTCCACCTTGAATAATTGGATATTTTATATTGAAGAGTTGGGTAATTTTATTCATTATAATTTCAATAATTTTCCTTTTGCTGAATTGTTAGCAAATTCTATTTGGTAAAAGTACAAACCAGATGCCAAACTTTCTAAATAAATTGTAGCATTTGTTGCATCAACAACATAAGAATTTACTTGTTGTCCTAAATTGTTGTATAAGAATAGTTTAGCCGAAGATGTATTGTTTGGTAAGTTAACCTGAAGTTTATCATTAACAGGATTTGGATACAAAACAACAGAAGCCATTTCATTTGAATTTAAGGAAAGTGCATTGTTTAAAGCCAATTGAAAATCGGGAACACCATAACCTTTAAAAACAGTAGGATTGGCATATAAATCAGCGGATTGTTTTACAAATTGAACAACTTCTGCATTGGTAAGGTTAGGAACAGCCGACCAAAAAGAAGTCACCATTCCAGCCATTATTGGACTTGAAAATGAGGTTCCACTTGCAGTAGTAATCCCTCCAGAAGTATTACTTACTGTCGCACTTAGTCCTTTAGCACAAACATCGGGTTTAACCCTTCCGTCAAAAGAAGGTCCGATGGAACTAAAAGAAACATAATTTTCAGAAGCATCAACTGCTCCAATAGTTAAAGTGTAAATTGCATCAGCCGGCGCTCCAATATGAGGTTCTGAAGTAGTTCCAGAATTTCCTGCACTAGTTACACAAATCATACCTTTTGAAAAAGCGATATCAGCCCCTTTTGAAATAAAAGCTTTTGTTCCATTCATATCAGCATACGTATAACTGTAATTTGGATTATCATAAGCAAAATATCCTAAAGACGTATTGATAACATCTACACCCAAGCTGTCTGCAACTTCAGCTGCTTCTACCCAATACGATTCTTCAACAGGATTTTCAGAATTAATATCTTCTGTAATAAACAAATAATAGTGTGCATCAGGAGCCGTTCCTACCAATTGATTATCTACAAATCCTCCCATACAAGACAACACATTTGTACCGTGCGAACCTCTTGAATAAATGGAAGTATTTCTATCTGGGAAATTATAACCACCCAAAATTTGATTATTGTCACGCAAACGTTGAAAAGGACTTGCGGTATCAACTCCAGGAAAACCAGCATCCATAACAGCAATAATTTTACCTTGTCCAGTGTAATTTTGTTGATGCAACAAATGCCCATTTAACATTTGTATTTGATTGGAAGAACCACCATAATTATAATCCACTAAGACCTCGAGTTCCTTATTTACAGCTTGTAAATTGTCAATAGATAAATTAGAACTAGATCTTAAGTTTAAATTTCTGTCAGCAAATTCAATTCGATTTACAAAAGGCAAACTATTTAAAGTTTGTATATCTGATAGTGAACCTCTTATATGCAAAGCATTTAACCATCTTGATTTTGCCATCACTGTTATTCCGTTTGTAGCCACTACTTGGTCAATATAATTTGTGGAAATAGGTACATCAGATTCGTTCAAAGAAATCCCTTGACTGGTTCTTCTGTCTAACGCTCTTTGTGATAGCATTTGCAACGGATTGCTCATATAAAAAGGAGCATCGGGTTTATCATTAAAATATACCCAAGCATCTTCCTGAGAAAAGCCAAAATTGAAAACCAATAATGTAAAAAGTAGTAGTTTCTTCATAAAATTTGGGTTTATTAAATCAAATTTACTCATTTTTATTGAAGAAACTACAATTGTTTTTATGCAATAACACCGCTTCCTAAAACTTCATCGTCGTGATGCCAAGCTACAAATTGCCCTTCTGTTATAGCTGATTGTGGATTTTCAAACACTACATACATGCTCTCTTTGAATTGATGTAGAGTTGCTTTTTGCAAAGGTTGGCGGTAACGAATTCTTGCCATTACTTCCATTTTTTCACCCTCTTTCAAAGCTAAATCTTCTCTTATCCAGTGAATTTCATCATTTGCAATAAACAATGCTTTTTTAAATAATCCGGGATGTTGATTGCCTTGTCCAGTATATACGATATTCTTTTCTACATCCGTTTCTATAATGAAAAGCGGTTCTTTTGTTCCTCCAACATTTAAACCTTTGCGTTGCCCTTTCGTAAAATAATGAGCGCCTTGATGTTTGCCCATTACTTTTCCAGGCACTTTTAAATAATCAATTCTTCTCGATTCAAAAGCAAAAGCTTCTTCTTCAGAATTGAAATGGGGTTTTTCTTGATGATATATTTCGGCTTCCGCTGGAATTTCGATAATTACTCCTTCTTTAGGTTGTAATTTTTGTTGTAAAAATTCAGGTAAGCGTACTTTTCCGATAAAACAAAGCCCTTGCGAGTCTTTCTTTTCAGCAGTAATTAAATCTAATTTTGCTGCAATTTCACGAACTTCAGGTTTTGTCAATTCACCTATTGGGAATAAAGCTTTCGAAAGTTGGTCTTGCGATAATTGACACAAAAAATACGATTGGTCTTTATTTCCATCTTTACCTGCTAACAATTGGTAAATTTCTTTTCCCTCTTTTTCAACAGTTCCTTTTCTACAATAGTGTCCTGTAGCCACATAGTCTGCACCTAGTGACATGGCTATTTTCATAAAAACATCGAATTTGATTTCACGGTTACACAATACGTCAGGATTTGGAGTTCTACCTTTTTCGTATTCGTTAAACATATAATCAACGATTTTCTCTTTGTATTGTTCCGACAAATCAACTGTTTGAAATGGAATTCCTAGTTTTTCGGCTACTAATAAAGCATCATTGCTATCTTCTAACCACGGACATTCATTAGAAATTGTTACCGAATCATCATGCCAATTCTTCATGAATAATCCAATAACTTCATATCCTTGTTCTTTTAACAAATAAGCGGCAACACTCGAGTCTACTCCACCCGAAAGTCCTACTACTACTCTTTTCATTTATTCTTGTCCTCCTTTTTCTTTTTTTAAATCTTCAAGTGTTTTTGAAACTTCTTTAGTATTTCTTTGTTCGTATTTTATCAATTCTTGACTAAACTTTGCTGCTTTTACTTGTTTGATAACCTTATTATTTTCATAAAATTTCCAAATTCCAACTCGTTTCCCGTTTAGATAATTACCCTCATACATTTTATTACCTAAACCATCATAATAATACGCTGGCCCATCATAAACATTATTTTTATAAATATGAGAATCTATTAATTGTCCTTTTTCTGAATATGTTTTAGAAGCTCCAACTTTAGTACCTAGTTTATAATTGGTTTCTTCAGCAATAGTTCCGTCTTTATAAAATACTTTTCGAACACCGTCAAGTTTACCGTCTTTGTAATATTCTTGCGACATCAATTGTTTCGACTCGAAATGATAATATTTCCATTCACCTCCGGGAAGTTTATTTACCAATTTCCCTTCACTTACTTTATTTCCTTTTTGATCATAAAAAACCGCATAACACGAACCATCACCTTTAGAAAAATCTCTAGTAGCAATAACAGTTCCTGCTTTTGTATCATCAAAATACTTAAATATACCCGTTTCTTTTCCATGATCGAAAGTACCTTCATATCGAACACGATTAGACTCTTTATGAGTTCCTCTCCATAAACCATGTCGGTTCCCTTTATCGTCTAATTGGTTCGTTTTATCTTGAGCATTTGCAATAAAAGCTCCTAAAAGTAAAAACGCAAGAAATAATTGCTTCATTTTTTTGACTATTGTTTAATATATTAATTATTAATCACAATCTAACCATTGAAAAATCAAATATTAGACCAAATACTGATTAAACAAAAAATAAATGTGAGTTAAATCTGCTATATAACGCAGCAAAATAGTTTTTTATTTGTTTAGTCTTTTTTAATTTTGGTTAAACAAAAAATAAATCACTATGAAAAACTATGCAAAATTAATCAAATTAACGTTATTAGTAGTAAGTTCTACATTAATGTTTTCATGTTCTGATGATGATAGCTCACAACAGAACAAATCAATTACTGATATCGCATCAGGAAATCCAAACTTTTCAATTCTTGTTGATGCACTAACTCGAGCTAATTTAGCAGAAACACTTGATCAAGAAGGATCTTACACCGTTTTTGCCCCAACAAATGACGCTTTCATGGATTTTTTAGATGCCAATGGTTTTGAATCTTTAGATGATGTACCAGTTGCTACTTTAACTCAAGTATTATTAAACCATGTAGTAAGTGGAACAAATTTATCTACTGGATTAACTACTGGTTATGTAAAAACATTAGCAAAAGGTAGCGCTTCGTCTACTAACACATTAAGTATGCTTATTAATACAGATTCAGGAGTTAGATTAAATGGCGTTTCAAGTGTAACAACAGCTGATATTATTGCCGATAATGGAGTAATCCATGTTGTTGATGCAGTTATTGGTTTACCTACAATTGTTACACATGCTACTGCAAATCCAAATTTCAGCACGTTAGCTACATTACTAACAGAACAAGAGTTAGTTGGAACTCTTAACGGAACTGCTAGTTCTCCTTTTACAGTTTTTGCTCCATTAAATAGTGCATTTGATACTGCAACATTAAATTTATATGATGGATTGAATTCTACACAAAAAACAGCTGTATTAACCTATCATGTTGTTCCGGGTGCTAATGTTTTATCTAATACGATTCCATCAGGTCCAATAACTACTTTTGAAACAGGAACTTTTACAATTTCTGGCACAGTAATTACAGATGAGCAAAGTAGAGCTACAAATATTGTTGCTACCGATGTGCAAGCTTCAAATGGTGTAATACATGCTGTAAATCAAGTATTACTTCCAAACTTAGATTAATTCGTTTCTATTAATAAAATTGCTATGAACAAAAACGCTTTCCTTTGGAAAGCGTTTTTTTATGATCCTAATTCTATTGCTCTTGTATTTGCGACTTCAATTCCTTCTATTACAATTTCTTGAAGTTCTTTTTGATTAAAAACAGATAAAGCAGCTTCTGTAGTTCCACCCTTTGAAGCAACGCGTTGAATCCAAGCTTCGTTTGATAATTTACTTCTGTTTTGCAATTGAACAGAACCCGAGAAAGTTTGACTTACTAAAAACTCAGCCTCAGAAGCTGAAAAACCTAATTTAACAGCCGATTCAATCATAGCCTGCATAAAATAAAACACATAAGCAGGTCCGCTTCCTGAAACCGCTGTAGCTGCGTTTAGCATTTCTTCTTTTTCAATATAAATTGATTTCCCGGTAGTGTTTATTAAATTCTGAACAATGAAAAGTTCTTTTCTATCCACAGCACTAGAAGCACAAAAAACAGTCATTCCTTGACCTATTTGGGTAGGAATGTTTGGCATAGAACGAACAATCTTAGCAACTCCTAATTCCTTTTGCATCGCTTCAATAGAAATTCCAGCCATAACTGATAAAACAACATGATCTGGATGTAAGAACGCTTTAATCTCAAATGATAATTGCTTGAAATCTTGTGGCTTTACCGCTAAAATTAAAATATCTGATTCGAAGATCATAGGATTTGGTTGGGTATAAAAGTTAACCAATTCAATTCCGTAAGAATCTTTTTCTGCTACGGCAATTTTATTTAAAATTAAAATATCTGAAGCTCCAACAAAGCCTGAACTCATAAAACTATTGGCATAGGTTTGCCCCATATTACCAAATCCGATAATTGCTATTTTCATTACTAATTAAAAAAAGAAACCCTGCCTTTTGCAGGCAGGGTTTTTATAGAGTATACATTATTTTTTCTTTTGTTGCGCTGCTTTTTGAGCTTCTGCTTGCTCCATCATTTCGCGCATTTTTCTTTGGAATTTACTTTCCTTTTTCTCTTTTGTTTTATTCTCCTGAATTTGAGCGTGAATTTTATCTTCTTTCACGATGTAATTTTTAATAACCAACATAATACCTATAGTAATTAAGTTAGAAATAAAATAATACAAACTCAATCCTGATGCATAATTATTAAAGAAGAATAACATCATTACAGGTGAAATGTAAATCATAATTTTCATGATTTTACCCATATCTGGCATACCTTCTTGTGGAGGTGTACTCATCGCTTGATCACCTGTAGTCATCTTCATGTAGAAGAAAATAGCGATAGAAGCCAAAATTGGGAATAAACTCACGTGACTTCCATAAAATGGAATATGGAAAGGCAATTGGTAAATACTATCATAAGAAGATAAGTCATCTGCCCATAAGAATGATTTTTGTCTCAAATCGAACATCGATGGGAAGAACTGAAACAACGCATAAAAAACTGGTAATTGCATCAACGCTGGTAAACATCCTGCCATAGGATTCACACCTGCTTTTGAATACAACTTCATTGTTTCTTGTTGTTTCTTCATCGGATTATCTTTGAATTTTTCATTCAATTCCATGATTTCAGGACGTAACACCTTCATTTTTGCTTGTGACAAATATGATTTATAGGTTACTGGCGACATTACAATACGAACTAAAATCGTAAATAAAATAATTGCCATTCCATAACCAATTCCAATGCTTGAAATTAATCCGAAAGTCGGAATAAAAATGTAACGGTTAATCCATCCGAAAATTCCCCAACCTAATGGCATGATTTCGTCTAGATTTCTTTCATAGTCGTTTAAAATTTCATATTTCGCTGGACCATAATACCAATTCATATTATAGTTTAAAGCGCCATTTTTAAATTCTAACGGTACTTGAGCAGTGAAATTTTTAGTAAAAACGGTGTCAACTTTTTCATCATCCACTAAATTATCTGATTTGAATTTAGCCGTTTTGAATTTTGTATCTGTTAATAAAATAGAGGTAAACAAATGTTGTTTGAAAGCGATGTAAGAAACGTCATTAGCTTCATCTTCAGAATCTTTTGCAGCGTTTAAATAATCGTCTTTTCCATCTTCATATTCGAAAACTAACTCAGTATATCTGTTTTCATACGAAACACTTTTCTCGTTTCTGTATGATTTTAGTTGCCATTCTAAATCCAATGGTTTTGAAGTATTCACTACTTTTTCTAAACCTTGAGAACGAACAGCAAAGTCTAACATGTATTCGTTAGGCTTTAACACATAACGATATTCTAAAAACTGATCTGGACCTGCTTTTAATTGTAACGTTAAGACTTGATTTTTACCTTCAGTTGTTAACTTAGGTTCAAAATACATGTCTTTTGTATGCAATGTTCTGTTATCGGTTGTATTTAAAGCGATGTCTAAAGAAGCATTATTATCTTTAATAATTTGAACCGCCTTTTTTGAATTTTTCTCAAATTGATCAAATCCTAAAACCGTTGCATCCACTATATATCCTCCTTTATTTGAAATTTTAAGCGATAAAACTTCGTTTTTAATTTCAGTTACAGCATCAGTTGCTGATGGAAGTGTTGCAGAATAGCCAAACGAACCTAATTGGGCTTGGGCTTGAGCAGTTTTTAAAGAATCTGCTTCAGGAGTTGAAGCAACAGTTGAAGTTACGGTTTTAACTTCTTTGGCTTGTTTTTCAACTTGCTCTTTTTTCTCTTTTTCCTTTAATTCTTCTGGTGTTGGAGCATTTGACCATAGCATCCAAATTAAAATTCCAGAAATTAATACAAATCCGATAATCGAATTAAGGTCTAATTTTTTTTCTTCCATCTACTTATTAGTGTTCAGTGTTCTTAATTGAACAGTTTATTTAGTTTTATGTTGTACAGCTGCCGCTACAAAACTCACAAAAAGTGGGTGTGGATTAGCAACTGTACTTTTATATTCAGGATGGTATTGAACGCCGATAAAGAAAGGATGTGTAGGAATTTCAACAATTTCTACCAACTTCGTATCTGGATTTACTCCCGAAGCTACCAATCCTGCTTTTTCTAATTCGTTTAAATACGCACCATTGAATTCGTAACGGTGACGGTGGCGCTCCATAATCTCAGTTTTACCATAGATTTTTTGTGCCAACGTGTTTTCTTTAATACTACATTTCCATGCGCCTAAACGCATAGTTCCTCCTTTATTTTCAATATTTTTTTGCTCTTCCATTAAGTTAATTACTGGATGAGTTGTATTTTCATTCATTTCGGTTGAATTGGCATCCGCGTAACCTAAAACGTTACGAGAATATTCAATTACAGCCATTTGCATTCCCAAACAAATTCCGAAAAACGGAATATTATTTTCTCTTGCATAACGAACCGTGTCTATTTTACCTTCAATTCCACGACCGCCAAAACCTGGTGCAACAAGTATACCATCCAAATCTTTCAACTGATTTTCTGCCGAATTGGCATCTAAATACTCCGAATGAATCGAAATGACATTTACTTTTGTCTCGTTTGCGGCTCCAGCATGAATAAACGCTTCTAAAATCGATTTGTAAGAATCTTGCAATTCTACATATTTTCCAACCAAACCGATGTTTACTTCGTGCTTTGGATTTTTCAATCTAAATAAGAACTCATTCCAGTTGTTTAAATCTGGTGTATTTTTTTCTGGTAAATCTAATTTTTTCAATGCTACTCTATCTAATCCTTCTTCCAACATTAAATTTGGAACTTCATAAATAGTAGACGCATCAATAGATTGAATTACCGCTTCTTTTTTCACATTACAGAACAACGCTAATTTTTGACGTAAATCTTGCGACAATTCGTGTTCGGTACGACACACTAAAATATCGGCTTTGATTCCGCTTTCCATTAAGGTTTTTACTGAATGTTGCGTTGGTTTCGTTTTCAATTCTCCGGCAGCAGCCAAATATGGCACCAACGTTAAATGAACTACGATTCCGTTATTTTCACCTAATTCCCAAATCAATTGTCTAACTGACTCGATATAAGGTAATGATTCAATATCTCCAACAGTTCCACCAATCTCTGTAATTACAATATCATAATCACCCGATTTTCCAAGCAACTGCATGCGTTCCTTGATTTCGTTTGTGATATGAGGCACCACTTGAACCGTTTTTCCTAAAAATTCTCCTCTACGCTCTTTCTCAATAACCGAAAGATACACTCTTCCTGTAGTTACGTTATTCGCTTGAGAAGTAGGAACGTTTAAAAAACGCTCATAGTGACCTAAATCCAAATCCGTTTCGGCTCCATCGTCTGTTACATAACATTCTCCGTGTTCGTAAGGATTTAATGTTCCTGGATCCACGTTGATGTACGGATCAAACTTTTGAATGGTCGTTCGGTATCCTCTGGCTTGCAATAATTTGGCTAACGAAGCTGCGATAATTCCTTTTCCTAAAGAAGAAGTCACACCTCCGGTAACAAAAATGTACTTAGTTTGGTTCATTGTGTTGTTGTTGTGTTGTTGTTGCGATAAATATCTTTTATCTGTAATAAAATCGTGCAAAGATAATACTAATTAGTCAATGTGCCAATTAGTCGATGTATCAATTTTGTAATTAAATTGTAAACAATATTCTATCCAACAATGAAAAG
>CAZCIV010000014.1:0-1394 GCA_964498595.1 uncultured Flavobacterium sp. | reverse complement strand
AAAAAAAATTACTTTTTTGGAAAGTTTCTGCGGATGTTTCGAACGAGTTCTTCTAAGCCGTTTAGCTTGAGTTCGTGGACCAATTTTAATTGTTCGCCTAATTGTCCTTTTGGGAAACCTTTATTGGCATACCAAACCACGTAATACTCTGGAAGGTCTATTAAGTAATAGCCTTCGTATTTACCAAATGGCATTTTTGTATGAGCAAGTTTGATGAGGAGTTCGTGGTTGGTCATTTTTTTGTGAGGATAGAAAAAAAAGAAAAGAAGAAAGACTTTTTAAAACCGTCTATATTCTTTTCTCTTTCATCTTTGCTCTTTTATCTATTTACTACTTCCAATTAAAAACAATCTCTTTCTTAATATCGGGATGCAAACTATAAAAAACTGGGCAAGTCATTGCCGTTCTTTCTAAGATGGTTTTTGTTTTTTCGTCGGGATGGATAGAGAAATGGAAGGTTACGTGAATCTCTGTGATTCTTCTTGGTTCGGTTCCCATGATTTTGGTTACTTCTGCGGTGGAACCTGAAAAATCTACTTCTAAATCTCGTGCTTTGATTCCCATTACGGTGAACATGCAACTTGCTAATCCGTTGGCAACAGTATCGGTTGGAGAAAAAGCTTCTCCTTTTCCGTTGTTATCAAGTGGTGCATCCGAAATAATTTCTGAACCCGATTGTAAATGTATCGAAGAGGTGCGTAAATCACCTAAGTAAGTCACTTTTGAAGTTGCCATTATTGTGCTTGTTTAATCGTTAAATCGCTGTCGTAATACAATAAATATGTTGCGTTGTTTGAAATTAATCCGTTACTAGAATTGTAATCAAAAGCGTTTTCAATATATTCTGTTTTGGTTGTTGCTGCAGATTTTACAAAACCTTCTGGTTGGCAAATACGCAACATCGCATCAAACGTAACATCAAAACCTTTTTTAGCTGCAGCGTTTGGATAAATATTGTTGATTTTTTTGAATTGTTTCTCAAAAATCTTCTCTTCTGGAGTTTCGGCAACCTTGGTTGTAGATGGGAATAACAA
This sequence comes from uncultured Flavobacterium sp., assembly GCA_964498595.1. Classification (GTDB taxonomy): domain Bacteria; phylum Bacteroidota; class Bacteroidia; order Flavobacteriales; family Flavobacteriaceae; genus Flavobacterium. Next base: position 360 of record CAZCIV010000014.1, on the reverse strand, counting down.
TTTCAAATCGGTTAAATTTTTCATTGGAATTTCCTCAAAATTTAAAGCATCATACAATTCGAAAACGGCTAATTGAATATCGTATTCTTTTTGTAATCCTTTTAAAATATTGGTAATATTCAAAATTGTACTCGCTTTTTCAATTTCCATCAATACAAAATTCTTTTGACCTTTTACCAATTGCGTTTTCAGAAGCGACACATCTAAAGCGCCTTTATCATTAAAAGCGGCATGTTTAACTTCTGGATGATTCGCCGAAATAAATTCTTTTGAAGTCGTTTTCTTTGAACTTATAATCGCTACTACATTTCCGTTTTTCTCTTTGAAATAGTTGAACATCGAAGCTTTCAACAAATCTTC
>CAZCIV010000013.1:7781-19793 GCA_964498595.1 uncultured Flavobacterium sp. | reverse complement strand
CAACTGAAACCAATTAACTCCGATGTCAGACTGAGCCTGTCGAAGTCCTTTGTAGTACAATTCGTTTTCATCAAGCTTCACTTCGACAAAGTTCAGCATAAACTAGCTCAACTTGACTAAAGTGGAATTACAAATTTACACAACTACTCCAAATCCCCTTCATTCAAAAAATCCCATTGAGTAAGATTCTTACGCAACTTTTTTCCTATAACATCCTGAAATTTAGCCGCATCAATTCCGTACCCCCTAGGCTTTTTAGCTTCCAAGTCCAAAAAGGAAAGAACATGCCCTTGAGGCAAATCCTTATTTACAGCAAGCGATTTTTCAAAAATGGTTTTTAATTCGGTAAAGGAGGAGTTATCATTTTTATTTATAGGATATTGTTTCGCTTGGTAAATCGTATTACAATCCGAAACCAATTGCGTGATTTCATTAATTGTTAATGAAGATTTTGCATCGGGTCCAAACATTCTTCTATCAAAAACCACATGAAACTCCAAAATTTCAGCACCAAGCGCCACAGCAGCAATATTCGTTGCCACTTTCGCAGAATGATCAGAAAACCCAATAGGGACTTGATAACGCTCCTTTAATTCTGAAATTACATTTAATCCATATTGTTCAGGTTGCGTAGGATAAGAAGTAGTACATTGTAAAATAGAAAAAGAAACTCCTCGCTTATGCAAAAAAGAAACCGTCGCATCCAATTCCTCAAAGCTACTCATTCCAGAAGACAAAATAACAGGTTTTCCCGTTTGAGCAATTTTCTCCAATAACAACAAATTAGTAACCTCTCCAGAACCAATTTTATAAAATTTCACTCCTAATTCCTCCAACCAATCAACCGCTAGATTACTAAAAGGCGAACAAATAAAATCCAAACCTACAGCATCACAATGCTGCTTAATCTCCTTCCATTGTTCCAAAGTAAACTCCATACGCTTCCAATAATCAAATCGGGTAGCATCTTCAAAAGAAAATTTTACACGAAAAGGTTCATGTGCACTACTTTCAGCTGCTGCAATATGCATTTGAAATTTCACTGCATGAACTCCAGTTGTAGCTAAAGCGTCAATATAAGAATGTAAAATACCTAAACTCCCTTCATGAGCTTGACCAATTTCGGCTATATAATAAGGTTTTTTATCTAATTTCACTTTTGTTCAGTTTTATAATAAAAATTAATCTTTAAGGCTAATGAAACTATTTTTCAAATAATCATTACCTAAATAAACTTTTAAATCCTCTCGATCTAAATCATTTAATACCTTTTTCTTCCATTTCTTATAAAGGGATTCAATGTGAGAAAACAATTTCGATTCATCATCGGCTTCAGTCCAATAAGGATAATCTGAACCTAACAATCTTTTTGTTTCACTATAATACGGACTTAACAATAATATAGGACGATTAGCACTAATACAATGTGGAAATTTTCCGGGTAAAAATGGACTAATTTCAGATTTAGATTCTAATATTATATTTACCGAAACTTGCTCTTGTAAAGCTAAAATTTCAATAAAAGGAAAATTACGACAAGCCGCAACTAGAGTAGGAATTTCATTTTGTAATAACTTTAATTCATGTTCATGAAATTGGGCTGGTCCTACAAACAATAATTGAGAATCGTTTTTAGCTTCTGGATTAAACTCTAAAAACTTACGATAAGCATTAATTAATGGAAAAGGATTTCGCTGTTCCAATAAATTACCGGCATGCAATAAACTAAATTTTGAAGCATCAAAAAATGAAGGTAATGTTACATTAGCAGTATTTACATCGCTTATTTGGTGAGGAATTACAACACCGGTTTTTAAAAAGTTTTTAAAATAGCTTCCCATCCATTCTTTTAACAATTGACTTGGGAATGCACTATATTTTGCTTTTTGCGAAACGGCTCTAAAAAAATTTTCCTTTTGAGCATAACCTGGCTGAATCCAATTGAAAGGCCTTGGATAATAATGAAAAGGAAATGGGTCATGAACATATGCCATCCATTTGTCATGTAGTTCTGGTAATTTCAATAAAGCATAATGAGGTCGAAAACTCGCCCCTTTACTCAAGGTTACAACCAAATCGGGATTAAAATCTTTTTGTTTTCTTACACACGATGCAATACTATAAGTATCATTAAAAAACGTAAAAGAAAAACCAAACCAACCCTCCAAGTAGGGATTTAAATTTATTTTCGTCCATCGAGTAAATAAACGTTCTGATCTACTTAAAACATAACGAAAGTTGAATTTTTTTTCGGGAATGGAAAAACAAGGTATCGAATCTATTTGAATTTCTTTTCTTGTGTAATGATACACCTGTAAGTCAAATCCGCACAAAGCTAAATTTTGAATCAAAGCTACATTGGCTTTAGAGCCACTACTATCATTTACATTTATAGAATCTACTACTATTAAAATCTTCATTTTTCTAAGACAATTTGGCTATAAAGGTACAAATTCGTTCCGAAGCTTTTCCATCACCATACGGATTATGAGCTCGACTCATTTTATCATACACAGTCGATTCTTGTAGTAATTGCAAACAAGCCGAAACAATCGATTCAGTATTAGTACCTACTAATCGAACAGTTCCAGCTTCCAAAGCCTCAGGGCGCTCGGTAGTATCTCGCATAACCAACACTGGTTTTCCTAAAGACGGTGCTTCTTCCTGAACACCTCCCGAATCAGTTAAAATAAAATAAGCCTGTTGCATCAAATATAAAAAAGCAGGATAATCTACAGGAGGAATTAAAGAAACATTTGAAATACCACTCAAAATTCGCCGAACAGGCTCTTGCACATTCGGATTCAAATGAACAGGATAAACTATTTGAACATCAGGCTGTGTGGAAGCAATTTCTCGAATAGCCAAACATAAATTTTCAAATCCAGAACCAAAATTCTCTCTGCGATGACCGGTGATTAAAATTACTTTTTGAGTAGCATCCACAACTTGCTTTACTAGTTCCAAATCGGAACAACTATAACCATTTTCTAATTTTGTAATGCCAAGTCTTAAAGCATCAATTACAGTATTACCCGTAACTACTATAGCTTCTTTGACAACTTTTTCATGTAAAAGATTATTGAAAGCCCATGTTGTAGGCGCAAAATGATAATCTGCAATTCGACCCGTAATTTGACGATTCATTTCCTCTGGAAAAGGAGATAATTTATTAAAAGTTCGCAAACCGGCCTCCACATGTCCCACCTTAATTCCTTGATGAAAAGCCGCCAAAGCCACCATGGAAGAAGTAGTAGTATCACCGTGAACTAAAACCAAATAAGGCTGAAAATCATGCAACACTGCATCGACACTAGATAGTATACGAGCACTCAACTGATTCAAACTTTGCCCCTTTTGCATCAAATCCAAATCGTAATCAGGTACAATTTCAAAAAAATCCAATACTTGATCTAGCATTTCTCTATGCTGAGCCGTAACACAAACTTTTACCTCAAACGAGGTCTTTTGTAATTCGTGATACAAGGGAGCCATTTTGATAGCTTCAGGGCGTGTGCCAAAACAAAGGAGGATTTTCATGAAAATAGTTTTTTCTTAAAACCGTAAAGATATAATCTTAATGGCAAAATGAAATAAAATAAACGCCATTTTATTTTCTCAAATACAGACAATTGAGCTGTTTCTAAGATAGCTGAAAATAATTGATACTCTTTATAATCCAAAGCTACTTGAATGAAATAACGAAGAATTAAATCCGTTAAGAGTTGTTTTTCTTTTAAATTAGCAATAACTAATAAGATGGCCTCCTTATTTGACTTTTTTCGAATGGGATTATGGGAGTAAAATTCACCTGTATTAGAATTGGGATGTTTTCTGTTAAAGTAAAGTACATTTTTAATACTTACACCTTCAAAACCTTCAGAAATGATTCTACTATAACATTCCCATTCTTCAGCATATAATAATTCTTCCTTAAATCGAATCGTTTCAAAACATTTCTTGTCCCACAAAACCGTGCAGGATGCCAAACCTATCTCATGCGTAATGATATCATATAAATGAGAAGAATTAAGTGCTTGCTTAATTTTAGGTTCACTAAATTCAAAATTGGGAATTTCGGTTTCAAAAGCTTGTTTTTGATAATGACAAAAAGCCACTTTTTCATTTTGAACAACAGCCAAACCAGTTTTTAAATTATCAGGATGTATAATATCATCATCATCAAAAAAAATAATAAAATCACCTTGCGCCAAATCCAATCCATAATTCCTACACCCAGGCAATCCTTTTAAATAGGTTTCAGGGCGTTTTAAAAACTGGAATCTACTATCTTTTTCTAGTATCGGAGCTATAACTTCTGACGTATTATCGGTTCCACCATCATCAATAATCAAACACTCCCATGCTCCAAAAGTCTGTTTTTGGATAGAAAGTAACGTTTCTACAATAAAATGAGCTCTATTGTAGGTGGCCATGATGATGGTTACTTGGGGTTTCATTTAAAAAAGGTATATTTAATTAATGTCTTAATGTCGTTTTTTTTCAATTCTCGCCAAAAATTGACTATAATAAATATTGTAAATTTAAAAGTAGAACCTTTTTGCGGATTTGAAACTAAGAATTGCATTAATTTATCTTTAAAAGCAACTCGAATATTTTTTTTATTTAATAAACTATTGGAGGACATGTTCTTAATTAAGAACTCAAGATTCTTTCTGTTATCTAAAAAAACAGCTAGCGAAATAGGCTGATAAGTCAATTGCTTCATGAAAATCTCACTAAAAAAAACATGTTCAGTTGTGAAATTAGTCAAAAAAACATCAAACATATTAGTTAGATTTTCTTTCCATAAGTTATTCTTTTCTTCGTTCTTACCAATCTGGCTTGACAAACTATCTCCATGTGACCTATAAAAATAAACGCTTTCGGGAACATATGAAAATTTAAATTTAGTTAATGCACGCAGCCAAAAATCATAATCTTCAACCAAAAACAAATCTTCATTATACCCTTTTAAACTTTCATAGACTTCCCTTTTATATAGAAAAGATGCTCCTACACAATTTCCATTAATTAAATATTCGGGTTCAGATAAATTACGTCTTTTTAAAACTACACCATTATCATTTATTAAATCAAAATCAGTATATACAATATGAGACGTACTGTTTTGTATATGATATAAATAGGTTTCAAATGCATTGGGTTTGTATAAATTATCATCACTTGTCCAAGTAATGTAATCTCCGGTTGCACTTTGATGACCTATATTTAAACTAGCTGGTAATTTTTTATTTATTGGATTGGTAATAATCTTAATTCTTGAATCCAGAGCAGCAAATTTTGAAATTATAGCCGAAGTGCTATCCGTTGAACAATCATTCACAACTATCAATTCAAAGTTCTCATGAGTTTGCTTCAATATGCTATTGATAGCATCCGAAATAAATTTTTCACCATTATAAACGGGTAGAATAACAGATATTTTTGGTTTAATTTGATTCATCAAAAAATTAAAAATGTATTTGTCTTTATTTTTTTAACCAAGATAATACCCTTTGTTTAAAAAAATAAAATTTTAATTCAAAAAAAAATGGATGCCTCAAAAGATTAGGAGAAAATTTCTTTGTGTTCAAATAAACACCTCTCTTTATATAAATACGATATTTTTTTTCTTTGCCTTTAAATTTTGTTTTATATCGTTCAAAAATAGTTTCCCAACTAACTATAGCAGACTGAACTTTTTCTTCATTTTCAAACGAACTCAAATTAGCTTGACTTTCTGAAACCCTGTAAAGTGCGCTCCCTTTTGAAACGAACACAGCCTTATCAAAAGTAACAACAATCCTACTAAAAAATTCTCCATCATCATTTAAACCTATGTTTTCATCCCAAAAACCTGCCTTGTCGACCAATTGTTTAGGAAATAAAAAAGAATGTATAGGTAAATATCCTTTAGACACTATTAAAGCATTTAACAATTTAATTGGATTATGAAAATCTTGATAAACAAATAGAGAATCATATAAATCAATATTGTCTAGTGTATGTGAAAACCTCCCCCACTTACAAAAAGCAAATGATAACTCAGACTGAACTGTTAACACCTTCAATTGTTCGTCTATTTTATCAGGTGAAATAATATCATCTGAATCTAAAAACTGTATAAAACGTCCTTTAGAATTTTCTAATCCAATATTTCTACAAGTACTAGCACCTTTTTTTCTATCATCTGGTCTTACAAGTAAACGAAATCGGTTGTCTCCTTTAATAAAATCAGTAACAACTGTTATAGTGTCATCTGTAGAACCATCATCCACTATAATACATTCCCAGGCATCAAAAATTTGATTTCTAACACTCAATAAAGTTTCAATTATTAAATGGGACCGATTGTAAGTGGGAACAATTATGGAAACTAATGGATTCATCATCATCATTTTTTTATTTTAGAATAAATTAGTTTAAATATGAATTTGTGAAAAAAAATGATTTTAGAAATTGAATTTATAACATCACATTGTATCAAAACTAAAATATAACTTTTAATTATTAATATAAATGATTTCAATCGAAAAGCTTCTTCAATCAACTTCAAGCCAGAATTAAATCTTGCCTTATCAAAGTAAGCGACCAAGTCTTTATCTTTTTTAACTTTATAAAAGCTCAATAAACAGTCAAATGTTTTTATCTGAGGTAAAATTCGCTGATAAACGGTTTTACTACTCCACACTCCACCGTTGTGCATTCTGTATGAAGCTGGTTGTATATTGTTCATCCATTTTCCTTTACCAAAACATCCTAACATGCTAATTAAAAAAGTATCGCCATTAAACACTTTTGAAAATTCAGGAGGAAATTCGTTGATTACATTTCTGTAACACATTGTTAAAGGTAAAAGCCATGCACCGGTTTTTAATTCATAACCATTATAATCTACTTTGTGTTTTAAAGGTAATAAAGACTCCTTTACTTTTTCATCACAATCATTTACAACAATTGCGTCATGATAACAAACAACATACTCTAGATTCGCTTCTAAAAAATCAACTTGCTTTTGAAGTTTAAATGGATCTGTCCAATAGTCATCACCTTCGCACAAGGCTGTGTATTTTCCTTTTGCCTGCTGTAATGCAAAAATAAAATTAGGCATCATGCCAATATTTTTCTCGTGCCTCACATAGCGTATCCAATGTGCATTAGAATGATGTGATAAAACATCCTGAACCACAGCATCCGTATTGTCTGGAGAACAATCATTTGCAATCACTAATTCCAAATCAAAATCACCTTGCTGCATCAAAACACCTTCTATGGCTTGTCGAATATACTTTTCGTGACCATAGGTAATCATGACAACGCTGACCAATACTCTTTCTCCCATATTAAAAATTTAACTCAGGTAATTCCTTTTTTATTGTGGCAGGAATCCCCACCACCAAACAATTATCTGGAATGTCTTTTGTTACAACTGAACCTGCTCCAATAATTACATTTTCACCAATAACTACATCTGGTAAAATAGTACTATTAGAACCAATTTGAGTATAATTTCCAATCTTACATCTGCCCAATAGATTGACACTCGGAGAAATTTCTACAAAATCACCAATAATACAATCATGAGTAATAATTGATTTGAAATAAATGATACAGCCTTTACCAATTTGAACATCATTAGAAATTAAAACATTAGCCATAATGTTATTTCCTACATCAATCGTATTTCCATAATGGCCTATTTGAGCTAATGGACTTACAGTACTTGTAAAAACACCACCCATGGCTTCAAATTCAAGAGCTAACCTTTTTCTTAAAACAGGATTTCCAATACCAATTGTAAAACGATTATCAACAGTTTTGAAATAATGAGCAGCAGCCTCTTTATTTCTTAGAACAGGAAATTGTCCGTATAAAAACGCTGGCGCATCTTCATTTACATCATCATAAAAAACCAAATGATCCAATTGGTTCAATTGATGTAACACTTCCAATACTTCTTTTGCAAATCCTTTGGCTCCTACTATAATCATAAGTTGGAATTTAAAATTGACACAATTTTTTGTATATCATTTTGTTGAAGCTCAACATACAAAGGTAAACAAAGTATTCTTGAGGCTATACGCTCTGAAATAGGCATACTTACACTAGCAACATAAGGAATCGTATTGAGCGACGGATAAAAATAACGTCTTGGAAAAATCTGGTCTTCATTCAATGCTTTTTGAACCCGTAACAAGGTAACCTCATCTTTAAAAATAACAGGATAATAACTATAATTCCACAAGGTATTTTGTCTAATTTTCAAAGCTTGAATTTGTGAAAAATCTAAATTTTGATTATAAAAATCCACGACTCTTTTACGCGCAACTAAGATGGTTTCCATGTGAGGTAAAACAGCCAATCCCATAGCGGCTTGCAATTCAGAAATTTTACCGTTAATTCCTAAACCATGAAACGCTAAAGGACCATCATGACCAAAATTATGACTGTAAAACAATTGCTGCTGTAATTTAGTATCTTTTGTAAATAAAGCCCCACCTTCGCCCGTATGGAATAACTTGGTAGCATGAAAACTACAGGTGCTTACATCGCCATATTCAAAAATAGAGGTTCCGTTATAGGTAACTCCAAAAGCATGGGCGGCATCGTAGATTACTTTTAAATTATATTTTTTTGCAATGGCTTCAATCGCCTCTACATGACAAGGATTTCCAAAAACATGTGTAGCTAAAATACAAGTCGTTTTATCAGTTATAGCAGCTTCAATTTTAGTTTCATCTATAGTTAAGTATTCTGGATGAATATCTACAAAAACAGGCGTACAATGTTCCCATACAATAGCTGCTGAAGTAGCCACATAACTGAATGGCGTAGTAATAATTTCGCCTCCATTGCCCAATAATTTTAAAGCAATTTGAATAGGAATTGTCCCATTATTGGTTACTAAAATATGCTCAACTTGTAAATATTTTTTTAACTTTTCCTCTAGTTCTAACACCAATTCTCCACGATTGGTTAACCATTGATTGTTCCATATGCGTTGCAATTGTTCTTGATATGCTTCAAGCGGTGGAAAAAAGGTTTTGGTTACGTTGATCATATTAATATTTCTCAATTATTTCTTTTAAAATATTTATTCTAGGGGCTAACTGATAATTATTTGAATAAACCTCCAAAAATTTAGCCTTACTTTTTCTTGAAATTGATATCATTTTTTTAGGTTGTTCAATCAAATCAATTATTTTTTTCTCAATTAAATCAATATCATTTTTAATGATAATAATTTCATTGCCATCCTCAAACTCAGTATTCTGATTTAAATTATCCGTAACTAACGGCACAACACCATTAAAAACTGCCTCTATTACTGTACCTAATGGAAATCCATCAAACGCTCCTTTTCCAAGTAAAAAAGGCTTATTAGGAGATAATATAATATCCATATTTGAATAGATTGAAGCTAAATCTTCAAATTTTTGATAACCATAAAATTTTATTTTATCACCTAGTAAACTAACATCAATTTCATTCTCATCAAACCCACCAATTACATGGAATCTTAAAAAAGAAAAATCCTTACTCAAACGGATTGCTAATTCGATAAAAAGATCATATCCTTTATCTATTCCCATGGGCATATATTTTGCCGCACAAAATACAATATCAAATGTTTCTTTATCAGGATAATATTTTTTTCTTGTTACCTCTCGCTCTAAAGAAATTTGTGGAACTACCCCTCCAAAAATATATTCTATTTTATCCTCGGAACATAGTTTATTTTTCAACAAATAATTCTTCGTAAATAATTGTGTAACTATCACTTTTTTAAACTGAGGCGATGATAAAACTTTAATCAATTTTTGATTACTAATTTCATTTTCAACCTCAAAACCACCCCCTGGATAAAGAGTAAACACAAACGATATTTCAAACTTTTCTAACCAATGTAAGCTAGAATAAATATTATTTAAAAAAACACAGTAAAATAATTTTGCATTGATATTTACACCTGTTTTTTTAACAACTAATTTGTTCTTTATTTCTGGATATTCTCCTTTGAATTCAACAATATGATTTTTATGTAGTGAAGAGTCTGAATTAACTAAAGGGTAAGACAATGGCTCTGAAAAAATCCTTGAACTTTCAAAGTGATGCAACAAAACTTTAAATTCTTCATACCGAAAGCCTGAAATTGGATGAGGAAAAATATCATCATAAATGAACAAATCAACTTTATTATATCCTCTCACAAATTTAGGTTGGTGAAAAAACCTTCCTATTGCCTTAACAATCTTTCTTCTTAGTTTATAAAATATCAAAATTATTCATTTTTAAAATTTGTCCATTCAAAATACGGCCTTACCAAACCACTCCAATGTCCATAAAATTCCCCTCTTTTCACACCTTCTTCAATTAAATCAATTGATACTACATTCTCAAGTTCTACAATTTTTTCAAAATTATCTCCAATTAGTAAAATAGTAAAAAAATATTTGCCCGTGTTAAAAGTATTTTTATTCAACTTACAAACACTCTTATAAATACCTTCTTTAAGTTTTTTTCTGTCCAAATTAGGAGAAGCGATTAAATAATTATCTTTATCATCAAATATAGATAATGATACATTTAATACTTGATCGTCCTTATAATTCTCATATACAACTTCAACAAAAATATCTTCTTCAATATAATTTAATCCGCTTTCAGAATAAACTCTAATAGCTGTGATTTTTGCATTTTGGTTTCCTGGTGCATCTTTAGTTTCCCATTTTACTTCAGTTTCAGTAAAATTATTTTTTGAATTATATAAATCTAATACCTCTTCTGCATTTCCATCAGATTTTATAATACCATTCTCCAATAAAATCCCCCTATTACACAAACTCCTAACCGCTGCCATATTATGACTCACAAACAACACCGTTCTTCCTTCTCCTTTACTCACGTCATTCATTTTCCCTAAGCACTTCTTTTGAAACTCAGCATCACCTACCGCCAATACTTCATCTACAATTAAAATCTCAGATTCTAGATGAGCCGCAACCGCAAAAGCCAATCGAACGTACATACCTGAGGAATACCGCTTTACCGGGGTATCAATGTAGCGCTCTACACCAGAAAATGCTACAATTTCATCAAATTTACGGGCAATCTCATGCTTGCGCATACCTAAAATAGCGCCGTTCAAATAAATATTTTCCCTTCCCGTCATCTCGGGATGAAAACCCGTACCCACTTCCAACAAAGAGGCAATTCTGCCTTTCGTGTAAATTTTACCCGTGGTAGGTTGGGTCACCTGACTTAATATTTTTAATAAAGTAGATTTCCCAGCTCCATTGCGCCCAATTATCCCTACAGAATCGCCTTGATTAATTTCAAAATTGATATCGCGCAAACTCCAAACATAATCGCTTTCACCTTTACTACTGCGGTCGTTTGCCTCCCCAATTTTTAAAAAAGGATCTTCCTTGCCACGCAAGTTATACCACCACCGCTTCATATCGTCCCTAACAGTCCCCGTTCCCACGAGACCTAAACGATATTGCTTGGAAATGTTTTCTGCCTTTATTACTACTTTACTCATTATTTATTCAAAATTCAACATTCGTTAATCATCACTCAATATTAAAATCACCCGGCTATACCCCTAATCCCGATAGCTATCGGGACCTCAAGGGGACATTTTCTTCTAAAAGTTTACTCCTTAAGCTCATTTCAATTAGAAAATCCGTCATCATCAGCGCTTTGCATTAGCGAATCCGTTTCATCAGCAACATCCGCGTTCCAATGACCAAAGCCAAAGTCTTCATTAGTTCTCGACTCCGCTCGAAGTGACAATCGTGTGAAACAAATTTTTAAGATTACTCCCAATTATAGTTCCAAAATTCCTTCAATCTGTGTTCCAAAACCCGTGCGCCTTGTGCCTCCTTTGTGTCCTTTGTGGTTAAAAAATCCGTTAACCCACCTACAAAACACAAACTAAAACCAGCGTAAATCCGTTTCATCAGCAACATCCGCGTTCCAATGACCAAAGCCAAAGTCTTCATT